>JALZJL010000405.1 GCA_030859785.1 Acidobacteriota bacterium | reverse complement strand
AAGCCGTGCTGGCGGAGAATCCGCATATCAAGTTTTTCAACGATCAGCGCGGTTACGTCCGCTGTCGCCTGACGCGCGAAAGCTGGCAGAGCGATTACCGCGTCGTCGCGGCAGTGACGAAGCCGGAAGCGCCCATCTCGACGCGCGCTTCGTTCATCGTCGAGCATGGCAAGCCGGGCGCGGAACAAGCTTGAGCTTCGGTGTGGATGTTTTCACTGACCACATTTTCCTAAAAGTTCGATGATCGACGGATTCATTCTGACGGGCGGCGCTTCAAGTCGGATGGGCGCGGACAAGGCGCACCTGCGGCTTGGCAGATTGAGTTTTGTCGAACGCATTGCGCGGGCGTTGCATGCTGTGACGATGCGCGTCAGCGTCGTCAGTTCCAAAGCTGATGCAGAAGTGTGGGGACTGCCGGTCGTGAGGGACGTGCATGCGGGGTGCGGTGCGCTTGGCGGGGTGCATGCCGCGCTCGCCCATTCGCGGGCAACATGTGTGTTGATCGTTTCGTGCGACCTGCCGTTCGTCAGCGCCGAGCTCTTTCGAAGACTCGCCTCACTGAGCAATGAAGATAATCACCAAGTGTGTGACCGTGATGATGAAAAAGCACGAGTGGAAGAGCGCCGCGAGATTTTTGACGCCGTGGCACCGGTTCAACCCGACGGACGTCCGCAGCCACTGTGTACGATCTACCGTCGCGAAGTCTGCCTGCCGGTCGCCGAGCGTTTGATAGCACAGCGAGAGTTTCGTTTGCGCCGGATGCTTCAGGAAGTACACACGCGTTGGGTCGGTGAAGACGAGCTATCCGACCTCGACGGATCGTCATTCTTCTTTCTGAACGTCAACACGCCTGAGGATTATGCGGTGGCCCGCTCGCTCGCAGACCAAGTGCCGCTTCCGGGTATCAAATAAGGCTCCATCAAAGTTGTTCACCAATCCGCGGACATCGGTTACAATGCCGGCCCATGTCATCTCGACAACGAATGGTCAATCCCAAAATTTTGAAGACTCTTCTTCCCATCGTGGTGCTGGTGGCAGTCGTGTTACTGGTCGCGATGGGATGGCTCGCATACACCGCGGCCCACCCACCGCAGCGCGCTTACCTGATTACCCCGGAGCAATTCGCCCAGTTCAGTGACCGCGGGTTGAAGGCCACCGAAGAGCAATGGACGAACCGCGACGGCACATCGGCGCGCGGCTGGTTGTTGCGCGGCGCGACGGAAGCCCCGGCGGTGGTGCTGTTACACCGTTTCGGGAAAGACCGCTCGTGGCTGCTCAACCTCGCCGTCAAGCTGAACGAATCGACTAACTTAACCGTACTCTGCACAGACTCGCGCGGGCACGGCCCGAATCCCCCAATCGAGTTATCCACCTTCGGCACCGCCGAGGCCGAAGATTTAGGTGCCGCGATTAACTTTCTGCGCTCGCTAAAGTCGGCGCAAGGGGACGCGCTCGCCGCCAAACAGATCGGGCTGTACGGCGTTGAGATGGGAGGGTACGCATCTCTGATTGCCGCCACGAACGATCCCGACGTGCGGGCGCTCGCGCTCGATTCGGTTCCCGCCGCAGCCGACCAAGTCTTACAGAACGCGGTCGACGCCAACACCGGCTTAAGCAACGTGCTGGTGCATCTGCTCGCGCGGGGCGGCATCCGCGCCTATCTGCTTGGAGGTTACAGTAACGCTTCGTCCTGCGAGATGGCTGCAAAGCTGAACGTCCGGGCGGTGCTGCTGATGAGCGGCGCCGAGGCGGGCGGCCTCCGCGACTCGACCACGCGCCTCGTTCAGTGTTTCCCGAATCCGGCGAACGTCGAAGCGATTAATGATCTGCCGCTGACCGGATTGAATGCCGGTTCCGCGACCGGCGCCCAGGCCGAAGGCTACGACCGCCGCATCATCGACTTCTTCGACCGCACGCTGCGTACGACTCAGTAGATCAACTCAGCACGCGCGGAGGTGAGCAACGGCAACGGTTATTTGACAGACTCGATAACGTGCGTGTTTACGGCACCGACACGGCGACCAGCGCGACGGTGCCGTTGTCGCCTATGACCTCCGACCGCAGCGTCGCATCCGCGGTCAACAGCCTCAGGTGTTCGAGCGGGACGATGACCAGGATGCGCCCGCCTGCCAGCCGCGCGCCATTCGCCACCTGAAAAACCCCTTCGTATTTGATCGGCTCGCGCGTCTGTTCGTCGTACGCGAGACGGTCTGCTGCGTAGAACTGCACGGTGCGTTCGACGGTGTGCAGTTGCACGACCGGGACGTGCCCGTACCCGCGTGCCTCCGCCATCCTCAACAAATCGCGCACCGACTCGCGCCGTGCCACCACGTCCAGCGCACAACTCACCAACAGCACCACGGTCAACAGCGTGACGCCGGCAATCGACAGCATGCTCACCACTCGCTGCCCGGCGCGAATCAGCACGAACGCGCCAACAGCCACCGTGGGCAGGCCGATGGTCAGTGTGCAAGCGATGGATAGCTGCTTCGTCGTCACTGCGAAAACGAGTCCGGCAGCCCCGATAAAAAAGACGAGCGCGCCGGTCGCACGCATCACTCGATCACTTCCCTCGCCGCGGATGTACCGCGCAAGTTGGTCGCCGATGAGCAGCGCCGCGCCCGGCAGAGCAGGCAAAACATAGCCGGGCAGCTTCGACCCCGACACCGAAAAGAACAAGACCGGCACCACTAGCCACGCGAAACCGAAGACGCGCAGTTTGTCGGCGGCATCTGTTCCGCGCCAATTCCAGCGTTGCGCTCTGCTCAATGCGGCGACGAGAAAGGCCGTCCACGGCAGCGTGAACAGCAGCATCACTGGAATGTAAAAATAGATTGGCTGTGGATGGCGATACTTGTTCGAGACGTAGCGCGCAAAATGATGTTGGATGAAGAATTCGTCGATGAATGTCCAACCGTGGCGCAGCGTCACCGGCGCGTACCATATCGCCGCGACCGCGAGCGTCACGAGCGGCCCCCACCAGAAGACGCTGTGCCGAAACAATTCAGGCCGTCGCCGCTGCAACAGATAATAAAGCGCGATGACACCGACCGGAAGGACGATGCCGATGAGTCCTTTCGCCAGTAGCGCAGCACCCATCGCGGCGTAGCAAGCGACCAGCCATCGACTACTTTTTCCCTCCTCCGTTTCGATTTCGGAAACGAAGAAGCAAGCTAGTGCGAGCGTCACGGTCGCGGTAATCAGCATGTCGAAGCTCGCGCCGCGCGCGAACGCTATCATCCCCGCGCACGTCGCCGACACCGCCGCGACGGTCAGACCGAACGAGCGCATCCCGACCTCGCCCGCCGCACCCTCGACACGCCGCGCCAGCCAGCCCGTTGTGAATACTGTCAGCAGGCCGGCGATGGCCACACCGAATCGCGCCGCCCACTCTGACACGCCGAAGGCCGTGTAACCCGCGATCATCAACCAGTAGAGCAGCGCCGGCTTTTCAAACCACGTCCGCCCGGCCAGCGTCGGCGTAACGAAATCGCCGCGCACGAACATCTCGCGCGCGACCTGCGCGTAACGCGGCTCGTCCGGGCCGAGTAGCGGCGCGCGGCCCAACCCGTACAAATAGACGGCGCATATGACGACGAGAAGTGAAAGCCAGACACGCTTGGCAAGCGTCGAATGTTGCAAGTATAGTCACCACGAAAAAGATGTCAGACATCGGGGATCAACCCGATTTTGTTACCCGCTAAACCTAAACTGAAAACGTGCAACTGTAAAACCGTGACGCTACGCACCGCTGTCATCGGCGTCGGCCACCTCGGACGAGAGCACGCGCGCATCCACGCCGCGCTCGCCGGAGAGGATCACGCTCGCGCCCCTCGATTCCTTGTCGTCTGTGACCGTGACGAGACACACGCCCGCACCGTCGCCGCGCAACATTCCGTCGAGCACACCACGGATTGGCACACGCTGCTTGGTCGGGTCGACGCGGTGAGCCTCGCCGTCCCGACCGAGGCACACGCCGAAATCGCCTGCGCGCTGCTCGAAGCGGGCGTTCATGTATTGGTCGAGAAACCGATTTCGCGCACTCTCGCGGAGGCCGATCAAATGATCGCGGCGGCACAACGCGGCGGGGCGGTCTTACAGGTCGGGCAGATCGAACGCTTCAACCCCGCGCTCGTCGCGTTGCGCCCGCACGTCCGCGACCCGCTCTATTTTGAGATTCACCGCGTCGGCCAATTCACCGCTCGCTCGCTCGACATCGACGTCGTGCTCGACCTGATGATTCACGACTTGGACATTGTGCAGTGGCTCGTCGGCTCGGACGTTGAGGTGACGGAAGTACACGCGGTCGGCATCCCGGTACTGACCGACCGAGTCGACGCCGCGAACGCGCGCATCGAGTTTGCGACCGGCGCGGTGGCGAACATCACCGCGTCGCGTGTCGGCACCGAGAAGATTCGCAAGATGCGTTTCTTCCAGCCGCATGATTACGTCGTGGTCGATTACGCGACGCGCTACGCCGCAATCAGCAGCCTCGCCGGGTCAGGTGTCGGGGCCGGCGCGTGGCCGGGCGTCAACGTCCGCCGCTTCGAGATTAATGACGCGGAACCGCTGCGCGCCGAGATTGAAGCCTTCATTTCAACTGCCGAAAACGGGGGGCCGTCGCCGGTCACCGGCGAAGACGGGCGACGAGCGCTGGCGCTGGCGCTTCGCACACTCGAACGCATTCATCAACACACCGTTCGTTCGGGCTTAAGTGCGCTTCAAACACTTTCGGCCCGCGACGAACACTCCTGAACGCTTCTGTCACTTTCATGGCGACCAGATGATGACGGATTCATCGATTCCTTTTGACGAGACTGTTTCAGCGTATCTGCATGAGCGCGTCGCGTTGAATGACTTCCCTTCCGCCGTCTATCTCGTCGCCGAACAAGGCCGCGTCATGTTGGCCGATGCCATCGGCGACGCAGTGCGCCAACCGCAGCGTCATGCGGCGACGATTGAAACTATCTACGACCTTGCGTCACTGACTAAGCCGCTCGTCACCGGCCTGCTACTCGCGCTGATGTCCGAGCGCAGGCAAGTGCGACTCGATGACCCGGTTGCACATCACATCGCCGAATTTTCCCGCGACGACAAACGCGACATCACCGTCCGTCAATTGGCGACTCATACATCGGGACTTCCCGCCTGGCGTCAACTCGCCGTGCTGACTGAAGGAGAGAGAGCACGCGCGTGTCAGGTAATCGCCGCGCAAGCTTTGGATTACGCACCAGGGACGCGCGTCGTCTACAGCGACCTCGGTTTCATCACGCTCGGTTGGCTGCTTGAAAAGATCGCCGGCGCAGGGTTAGCCCAAATCGCGCGGCGAGAGATTTTCGAACCGCTTCAATTGCGACGCACATATTTCAATCCGCCCGCGTCGATTAAATCCGAGATGGCTGCGAGCGAATCCGACGGCAACGCTTACGAACGAGGGATGTGCAAAGGTGATGTGGTCGCGTACACATCTCCGCACTGGCGCACGCGACCGATCTGGGGCGAGGTGCATGACGGCAACGCCTTTTTCCTCGGCGGCGCGGCAGGTCACGCCGGTCTCTTCTCGACCGCGGCGGAAGTCCTGTGGCTCGCCGAGCAGTTCATCGCCAATCGCTCAGAGTTGCTCGCACCGGAGACATGCGCGCAGTTTCGCGCGAACATGACGGAGGGACTCAATGAAGCGCGTTCACTCGGCTGGCAGTTGGCGAAGACGACAGACTCGGCGGCGGGGGCGGCACTCGCGCCCGACAGTTTCGGGCACCTCGGCTTCACCGGTACCAGTTGCTGGATCGACGCGGCGAACGAACGAATCTACATCCTGTTAACTAACCGCACGCACGACCACACGCTGCCGTTCGTCAATATCAACGGCGTGCGGCGAATGTTCCACACGCTAGCCACCGACGCCCTCGTGAGAAGCGTCCCCGGCGCGGCTCGTGATAAACGAGCGATGAGAAGCGAAGGAGGCATCTTTGATGAGTCTGGCAACACAGAGCACTGATCGACGCCGGGCTTTCAATGCGCGGCGCGTGTACGATGCGGTGATCGTCGGTTCAGGTGCGGCGGGCGGGATGGCGGCGCACGTTCTGACATCGCAGGGAATGAATGTGCTGCTGCTTGAGGCCGGAAAGAGGCTCGACCTTGATCGCGAGTTGAAATCAACCGAGTGGCCCTACGACCACCCGCGCCGTGGGCGAATCCCGTTCGATTCGCACGCCCTCACGCTGAACGAATACACCATCCGGCAACCGCCCAACGCCAAGAGAACAGGTGCGCGTCACGTCTACTCTTACGTTCAGGGGTGGGGCGGGTCGGACTACAGCAAGAACATCGTCGTCGACGAGCGTGACCATCCTTACACTGGCACCAACTACGCATGGGTTCGCGCGCACTGTTTCGGCGGCAAGACTAAAATCTGGGGACGACCCTCACCGAAGGCTGGTCGATTCACGAACTCGGCACAGCACGCATGGGCGACGACCCGAAGACATCCGTGCTGAATTGATTCCAGCAGTCGCATGACGTGAAGAATTTATTCGTGGTCGACGGCAGCAGCCACGCGAGCGCCAGTTGCCAGAACCCGACATGGACGATCATGGCCCTGTGCTGGCGCTCGTGCGACTATCTTGTCGACCAATTCAGAAAGGGCAATCTGGAAGTAAGAGAAGTTATTTGAGCAGGGGAGAAATGATGCTTTCCTTGGCGTCCTTCGCTGCCCGCTTGGCGTCCTTTGCGGTTAGCTCAGAACTTTAAC
>JALZJL010000398.1 GCA_030859785.1 Acidobacteriota bacterium | reverse complement strand
GCGGGCGTCAAAATCATTCCGGGGCACGGCGCGCTCGCCACGATTGACGACCTCAAAGCCTTTCACCGCATGCTGACCGAGACGACCTCCATCATTCGCAAGCAGGTTGATGCGGGCAAGACGCTCGAACAGGTAAAAGCCGCCGGCCTTCCCGCAGAGTGGAACAGTTGGGGCACCGGCTTCATCAAGACTGACCGCTGGATCGAAACTGTCTACAACAGCTTCTCGAAAAAAACGGCACGACACCATTCGCACCCGCACGGAGACAGCGTACATCACTGACGACGACGCGAGCGATTAAATCAACATCGCGCGTCACCGGGAGTGCGGGCATCCCTGCCCGCAAGCGTGCGCCAGCACGCTCAGAGCGTTGGGTTGTGTTCGAGCTTAGACTTTTAGCGCGTCACCGGTTCGCGGTTCGCGCTCATGCGGGCAGGGATGCCCGCGCTCCCGGCTACCTTCCATCGCTTTATCTTAACGACAACAGTTTGCTGACGATCTCGCGCGCCGCGTGGGGGCGGGCGAGTCGCCGCGCGTTATCTTTCATCGTCTCGACGCGAGCCGGGTCGTCAAGCAGTCGATCTATTTTGTAGGCGAGCGCGGGAAGGTTGTTGCAGCGGATGGCGACGCCTTCTTCGAGGAGGTGATCGGAGTTGCGTTCTTCCTGTCCGGGAATTGGGTTGACGACACAGAAGACCAGTCCCTTCGCCAGCGCCTCCGAGGTGGTCAGGCCGCCCGGCTTGCCGAGCAGCACGTCGGAAGCGGACATCAGCTCGTCCATCTCGGTCGTGTAGCCGACGGCCTTGATGCGGAGCGCGTGATTGTGCGGAAGTTCGGCGGCGAGGCGCTCGACGCGAATTTTCAAATCGTCGTTGCACCCGCACAAGGCTAACCACACTCCCGATGGCCTGATCTTACGAATCGCTGATTGGTAAGTCCGCTCAAAGCTCACCGGACGCTTCGCCAACTACCATTATTCGAGCCGGTAGTTCGGCGCTTCCTTGGTGATGATGACATCATGGACGTGCGACTCTTTGAGGCCGGCAGAACTGATGCGGACGAAGCGCGTCTGCTCCTGAAACTCGCGGATGGTGCGACAGCCCGTGTAGCCCATCCCGGCGCGCAGGCCGCCGATCAGTTGCGTCACCATGTCGGCCAAAGTGCCCTTGTATGGAACGCGCCCCTCGATGCCTTCGGGGACAAGCTTTGATTCCACATCGGTCGCTTCCTGCGCGTAGCGGTCGCGCGAGCCTTCGCGCATCGCGCCGATTGAACCCATCCCGCGATATGCTTTGAATGACCGACCCTGAAATAAAATCAACTCGCCGGGCGACTCTTCCGTTCCGGCGAACAGTGAACCGATCATTACCACGTCCGCGCCCGCCGCAATCGCCTTCGCGACGTCGCCCGAAAACTTCACGCCGCCGTCGGCAATGATGGGCACGCCGCTGCCGCGCGCCGCTTGCACGCAGTTATGAATCGCCGTAATCTGAGGCACGCCCGCGCCGGTCACGACGCGCGTCGTGCATATGCTCCCCGGACCGACTCCAGCCTTGACCGCATCCACGCCCGCTTCGATCAATTCGCGCGTCGCTTCGCCGGTGGCGACGTTGCCGGCAATCAGTTGCGTGTCGGGATGGCGGCGCTTGATGTCGCGCACCGCTTCGATGACGCGCGACGAGTGGCCGTGCGCGGTATCGATTACCAGGCAGTCAGCGCGGACACGCACCAGCTCGTCGGCGCGCTCGCGAAACTCGCCGGTAGCGCCGATGGCGGCGGCGACGCGCAGGCGTCCCATGTCGTCCTTCGCCGCCGTCGGATACCTGATCGCCTTTTGAATATCCTTAACGGTGATGAGACCTTTGAGGTGCTTGTCACTGTCGATGACGAGAAGCTTTTCGATGCGGTGCTTTTGCAGTACGACCTTTGCTTCGTCGAGCGTCGTCCCGACAGGCACGGTGACCAGTGGTTGCGGCGTCATCACTTCGGAGACGGGGATTTGGAAGCGTGTCTCGAAGCGCAAATCGCGGTTGGTGATGATCCCGACGAGGTGCCCGTCTTCGTCGACGACGGGGACGCCGCTGATGTGATAGCGCTCCATCACGGCGAGCGCATCGCTGACAGGCCGGTCGTGGCGAATCGTCACCGGGTCGACGATCATCCCCGATTCCGAGCGCTTTACTTTGTCGACCTCTTCGGCCTGCCGCTCGACCGGCATGTTTTTGTGAATCACGCCGATGCCGCCCTGCTGCGCGATGGCGATGGCGAGCGCGGCCTCGGTCACAGTATCCATCGCCGCCGAACAGAGTGGGATGCGCAACGCGATGCCGCGCGTGAGTTGCGTCGTGGTGTCGGTCTCGGCGGGCAGGACGTCGGAGCGCGCGGGGATCAGCAGCACGTCATCGAACGTCAGACCGTCGGTCAGATCAGGGGTCAGCATAATTCCTAAACTCCACTTCCAGCGTCTAAAGTCAGAAGTCTCAAGTCAGGGAGCCGTTATCGGCTGTGACTTGAGACTTCGAACTTAAAACTTGAGAATTTCATTACTGCAGCAGGAACTGTTTGTAGTTGTCAGTTGTGATCGCCCATTCGGCGATGCCGTTCTTTGTGTCCGGCGTCGGCGCTTTGGCAACCTGGCCGTTGATACTTACTTCGAGCGCTCGCGTTTTACTCGGCGAGTACTGAAGGCGAAATCGTTGTTGCGGCGAAAACTCCTGCGTCTGATCTCTCCTGAGCGTGATATCGGGTTGCGCCGCGTCGTCGATGATTGGTCTGAACCAGACATCTTCACCCCGCGCCCTGACACGCACGGTGAAGCCGACCGGAGCCGCTGTCGCTTGCGGCGTCGGGGGCGGCACGGCGTTCACAGCGGGTGCAGCCGGATTGACGGCAGTGCGTTCCGCCGCGTCAGTGCCGACACGTTTGTACCAGTGCAGCACGGCGTAGACGCCGAGCACCAGGATGCCGACAATCAGCGCGCTCAGGAAAATGTTGAGCCACGGCGGGCGCGTCGTATCGCCGTCGAGGTAGACGCGCGAACGCGTCGGCAGCGGCGAAGTTTCATCGCTCACATCGCCGCCGTGCTCGCGCACGATGCGGACGTAGCCTTCGAGTGCCGCCTGCTCGTCGAAGCGGACTTGTTTGGCGTAGGCTTTGATGAAGCTTCGATTGAAGATGCCGCCGGGGAGGGCTTTGTAGTCGTCGACCTCGATAGCTTCGAGGTGACGCATCGAGATGCGCGTGTGGTCAGAGATGTCGCGGAGCGAGAGGCCGCGCTCGACGCGCGCGCGCCGCAGTTGGGCGCCCAGGGAGTCGTCCGTCCCTCCGTCTGGTGCGCGTCCGTCGGGACTTTGGTCAGAGGGTTTTAGGTTCACTTGAGCGTTGTTGTCTGAGAAGTTTTGGACGGCATTTTCCGAACCACACTGCCCCGACGCATTGACTCGCCGCGCCGAGGAATGCCGCCACTGTACCCCGTTGTGCGCTCGGAACTCATGACCGGCGCGCGACCGAAAGCGAACGGTCGGCGGCGGTTGCGGGCAACTATAATGTGGCGTGCGCAAGCGTGTCAAACACTTGATGCTCAGAAGGATGCGCCCGGTCTTGAACTTTGCGACGGGCGGTGCTACGGTTGCTCGCCTGAAACCTAACCGGAAACGTTTTAAACTTTACAATCAAAACAAAGCGAGGATTCTTCTAATGCCTCTCGAAGCACTCGGAATGGTCGAGACCAAAGGGTTCGTCGGCGCGGTCGAAGCTGCCGATGCGATGGTCAAAGCGGCCAACGTTCAGTTAATCGGAAAAGAGTATATCGGCGCCGGGTATGTCACGATCTTTGTGCGCGGCGACGTGGGCGCGGTCAAAGCGGCGACTGATGCCGGGGCCGCTGCTGCGCGTCGCGTCGGCGAACTGATTAGCGTCCACGTCATCCCTCGCCCGCATGGAGAGGTCGAGCGTGTGTTGCCTAAAAACGGTCGCACCGGCTACAGCCCCGACGAGCGCTCCGTTCAATCGAGCGGCCAGGCGCAACTCGTCGAAGGTGACCAGGGCCGCGCACTCCCCGCCGGCGCGCGCGACAATAACCGCGAAAAGGCAAAGTGATGGGTGATAAGTGATAGGTGATGAGAGAAAGCGGAGTCTTTCCTATCACCCATCACCTATCACTGCTTTGGGAGGCGGTAATGTCAGTTGATAAAGACCTCGTCTCGGTGCAGCAGGCGCGCGACCTGGTAGAAGGGGCGCACCGCGCGCTGGAAAAACTGGCGCGTTTCGATCAGCGCAGCATCGACCGCATCTGCGAGGCGATGGCGGTGGCGGCGTTGCGTGAGGCGGCGCGACTCGGCACGTTGGCGGTTGAGGAAACCGGCTACGGCATCGCCGACGACAAGCGCGAGAAGAACCGCTTTGCCGCTGAAGACGTGTGGAACTATTTCAAATCGCTGCGCACCGTCGGCGTTATCAACGAATCGCCGGAAGTGATGGAAATCGCTTCCCCGCGCGGCGTCGTCGCCGCCATCATCCCATCGACCAACCCGACCTCGACCGCGATTTTCAAGATTCTGATCGCCATCAAATCCCGTAACTCAATTGTTCTTTCACCGCATCCGTCCGCGGCGAAGTGCATCAACGAAGCGGCGCGCGTGATGCGCGAGGCCGCCGTCAGAGAAGGATTACCTGAAGACGCCATCGGATGCATGACGACGGCGACCATCGAAGGCACCGAGACGTTGATGAAGCACAAACAGACAGCGGTCATCCTCGCGACCGGCGGCATCGGTCTGGTGCGCGCGGCATATTCGTCGGGGAAGCCCGCGTTCGGCGTCGGCCCCGGCAACGTTCCTGTTTTTGTCGAGCGCACCGCGGACGTGCCGAAGGCGGTCAGAGACATCCTGACCAGCAAGTGTTTTGACAACGGCACGATCTGCGCTTCCGAGCAGGCGGTCGTCGCGGATGCCCCAATCGCGCAAGCAGTGCGCGCGGAGTTCCAAGCGCAGGGCGGACATTTTCTGAGCGCGAGTGAGGCCGATCAATTGGCGCGCGTTGTCGCGACGCCGCAACGCACGCTTAACCCAGGCATCGTCGGCAGGTCGGTTGAAACAATTGCGAAGATGGCCGGCTTGAGCGTCCCGCCGGGCACGCGCTGTCTGTTGGCGGAGGTCGGTGGCGTCGGACGCGACCACCCGCTGTCGATGGAGAAGCTGTCGCCGATTCTCGCCTTCTACGTCGAGGACGGGATGGAGCGCGGCGCGGCGCGCTGCTTTGAAGTTTTAAGCTACGGCGGGATGGGTCATACCGCCGGGATTCACACGCGCTCGCGTGATGTGGCGCGCGCTTATGGAACCGAGATGCCCGCATCGCGCATCGTCGTCAACACACCGACCACGCACGGCGCGATTGGTTTCTCGACCGCGCTCCCGCCGTCGATGACGCTCGGCTGCGGATCGTGGGGCGGCAACGTCACTTCCGACAACATCTCGCCGTGGCACTTGATGGATATTAAGCGCGTCGCTTTTGAAACGCGCCCGGTCGGGGCCAGACGTGGCGACGCGGCGACACAGGGACGCGGCGCGTCGTCCCCGGCACAAGCGCACCGACCGCTGGCTGCTTCGCCGTCGGCGGGCGGGGTAAGCCGCGAAGAGATTGCGAAGATCGTGGATCGATTCCTCCGCCAACGCTCGGCGGGCGAGTCGCCGCCATCATCATCGCCATCACCCGAATCGGTGCCGTTGCGCGCCGCCGATTCGCCCGCGCCCGTTCAGGCAGTGATCGACATCGAGCCGCACCGCGTCTCGCCGTCCGGCGGCGCCGCACCGCAAGCGGAAGCCGCACCGACTACACACATCAACGGCGGTCGCGGCAGTAATGTGTCAGACGCCGCGGAACTGAACACGCCGCGTGCCGCGCCGTCGAACAGCAGCACGCCCGCGACCGCGGCGTTTGGTGACAGACCAAACGGGAGACCAAGCGACAGCAGCGCGGCGGGAAACAATCAGCTGGCGGCCCTGTCTAATGGCCACCGTGTCGTCGACTTCGTCTGCGAGGACGACGTGCGCCGCGCTCTCCAAAAGAGCGAAAAAATTTACGTCAATGCGCGCACCATCATTACCCCGGCGGCGCGCGACATGGGCGACGCGGCGGAAGTGTTCGCAAAAGGCTAACAGTTTTCAGTTTCCAGTTTTCAGCAGATGACAAAAAGGCTGGATACTGAAAACCGAAAACTGAAAACTTATGTTCCTAGCAAAAGTCGTCGGCACGCTTTGGTCAACGAAGAAGACGCCCGATCTCGAAGGCGTCCGTTTTTTAATCGTGCATCCGATTGACCTCGACAAGGAGCCGACGAAGAACATCGTTGTGGTCGCTGACCGGTTGGGCGCGGGGGTTGGCGAGACGGTCTTATGCGCTTACGGCAAAGCGGCGCGCTCCGCTATCGGCAATCAGGACATGTCAATCGAAGCGGCGGTGGTCGGCATTGTCGACCGCGTCGATGTGCATGAAGACACACTGTCGGATGAACTGCGCGACGCCGCCCGCGAACTAAGCGCACGCGAGGGCGGAAGACATTAGAAAGTGATGAGTCCTGAGTGCTGGGCAATAACTCTCTGCTCACTCAGTACTCATCACTCAGTCCTCAGTACTTACCGGAATGATAGCTGATGAAGAATTAATCTACCGCATCACGCGCGCCGTCTATGGACGATTGGGTGCGGGTGCGGACGAGCGGACGGTGGAGGGTCTGGTGACTGACATCTACCGTGCGATTGAGCCGGTCGCGGTGGCTGCCAACAAAACGGCGCGGGCAGCAGAGTCGGGACAGGCGGGCGACGGGTTAGGGTTGGATGCGGGGGCCGTGCCTTTATCCGCCGCCACCGCGTCGCGCGAAGAAGGCTCTGCCGAGCGGATGGTGGTCTCGGTGTTCGGCGTCGACCGTCCGGGCATCGTCGCCGCTGTCGCGCAGATTCTGGCCGAGGCCGAGTGCAGCATCGCGGACATCAACCAGACGGTCGTGCAAGGTAAGTTCGCGATGGTGCTGATCGCCAACAGCGCGCGGGCGCGGCAGTCGGCGGCAGAACTCAAGGAACGATTTCGCCGTGAGGGAGAGCGACTCGGCGTGCGCATCTACGCACAGCGCGAAGACCTCTTCAACGCGATGCACCGGATTTAATTGAAGCCTGTGCATAAATCAGGCAGCAATGCGCCACCGCGCGCAATCCACTTGATCTTTGATTTCTGCCACTGGTTTACCACTGCGATAGTTGACCAAAAAGCAGACCTGGTAGAGCCACAC
>JALZJL010000363.1 GCA_030859785.1 Acidobacteriota bacterium | reverse complement strand
GCCCGCCGGTTCAACGTGAGACGGCGGGCAGAGCCTGCCTCTAAACGGACGTTGAAAAAGTGGCATCCAATCGAAAATCGCTATGAGTGATGAGTACTCAATCAGAAAGCACCCATTGCTTTTACTCAGTACTCAGCACTCTAAGTTACTGTTTTTTGATTTTGTGTGTCGAGCGAACGCGCCCGGTGTTCTGTTCGCCGTCGCCACCGTCGGAGACGACGCGGTTCTCGCGCAGATAGACCGTTAGGCGGCGACTTTCGGAGCTACCCTGCGCGGTGTCTTCAACACGCGCGGGCGAGCCGGTGAGCACCATTGTTTCATCAGCCGCCGTGTACTGCGCCCAATCGCCGGTGCCGCGCTTGCCCGGCTGCGTCAGCACGACGTTGCGTTGCGCGATAGTGCGCTCAACTTCGTACACGTCCTTCAACATGTACACATCGGCCACTTCGCCGGTGATGCGCTCCGTTCCCTGCTTGATGTCGACCGCACCTTCATAGCGCAGGCGGCGTTCGTCATCGGAGTAGAACATGCGCGTCGAAGTCGCGAAGACGGGGACGACGATGCGATTGCCCTGCGCGTCTTTGCGCCGCGCTTGATAGAGCGCGCTCTCGACGTTGCCTTCCGATTCCAGCCGCTTCGTTTCGCCGTACAGCGTAATCCGCTCGCCCTTGACGAAGTTGTCGTCCTGCCACGCGCGCGCGTCGCCCGTGTAGATGCCGATCTGCGCTTCGTGCCGGAACTCCGCCGCGGCGGAGGCGATGAAGACGGGACTCTTCACTTTCGCGAACGGCGTCGCACCGCCAGTCTGTTCCTGACTGTAATAAGTGGTCGCGACACCGCCCCGCCCATAAGATATTTGCTTTCGCGTGTCAGTGTCGATCTCCGCCGCTTTCATTCGCGCGCGCGAATCCCACACGACCGGCTCGCCACCGCGCATCCGCGCCATCGCGTCCGCCGCCGTGTAAGAGACGTTCGATGCCTGGCCGTTGCGGTCACGCTCATTGAACTTCGCGTCGCCCTGCGCGTCGAGCCGCTCGGCATCTTGTGTCTCGCGGGCGAAGGCAGCCGTAATTTTTTGCGCCGTCAATGTCCGCGCGGCGCGTTTTTCAGAAGGCTGCACCGGCTCGATGACAGCCCTTGCGCCACCCGTCGCGGTGAAGACGCGCGCCAGATTGTCGGCCTCGTAAAACTCACAGTCAAAGCGCGGCGCGTGCAGCGTCTGGCGGTCGACCTGCGGCGTGCTCTGCACCGGCTCGATCAGGAGTTCGGCCTGACCGACGGCCTCAGCCCGTTCAAGATCGCGCCCCGTCGTCCGCCACGACAGTTTAATGTCATCAGCGGTGAGACGTTTGTTCGCCGCCTTCGGGTCAGAGGCACGCGAGCGCGGCGCGGCCAGCATCACGACCGGACGCGCGCCGGCTCGCATCTCCTTCAGCACGCTCCGCTCGCCCTGCGCCGCGAAATCGACTTCCAGCCCGCCGCCCGTTGTCAGTTGCACCTCCGCATCGGCGCTCAGTGTGCGCGCGCGTACGTCGCGTGTGGCGGCGGCGCGCTGTAGTTGCTGATTGGCGTCGAAGAAGAAATCCATGTCGACGGCGTGGACTTCAGCGGCGCGCCCTTCGGCCATCGAGCGTAGATAAGAGTTGCCGCGCGCCGTGATCTGCCGCAGACGCTTCTGCTCGGTGAGCATCCCCGAAAGCACGTCGCCACTCATGATGTCGCGCTCCTGCTCGGCGGTCGCACCCCCGGAAAAGATTAACGAGCGCGCGGCCTGATCGAAATCAGCGCGCGCCGATTTGATGGTCACGGGCCGGTCGCGCGAATTGAGTCTCGCCCCCGCGACTTGTCCCGCGCCGCTCGGCTCGACGGTGATTTCCACACCGCCGTTCAATCTTAACTTTTTGCTTTTCGCATCGACCGTCGCGGCATCGGCGCGCCCGCGAACATTCTCTCGCTCAAAGGTCAGCGGCGTTTTGATGGTCGCGACTTCGCTTCGCACGCCGTAGTCGAGCGCCTCGGTGTTGACGATTAAATGATCGTGAGTTTCGATGTTCACGTCGCCGGTAAAAGTGATTTGCGAGTCTTCCGATTCAGAGATGTTCGTCGCGATGGTACGTTGAGCGCTGATCTTGTTCGGGCGGTCGCCTGTCTCCGGGTAGACTTCGAGATACACATCCTCAAGCTCATGATGACCGTCAGAGAAGGTCACATCGCGCGCCGCACGCAACAGCAGCGTCACGCGGTCGCCCTTCGTCACGCGCCGCTCGTACCCTTCGACGATCCCGACCACGGTGCTCGAAAGTTGAGCCTCTTTCTGAATCAAACGAAACGGACGATTGCCGCGCAGACGATAATACGACCAGCCGGCGAAGACTACGCCCACGACCAGCAGCGCCAGTGCCAGCACGCGCATCACTCTCGGCAACCCGGCACGCAAGCCGATGGCGGTCGCTTTTCTTCGTCTTATTTCTTGCATCTTCAAAACCAATGATGGGTGATAACGGCACTCAGTACTCAGTACTTATCATCCATCTTCAAATCTTCGACGACCAATTGCAGATTCGTTTCGCCGCGCCAGGTGTTGATGTCGAGCGTATAGGCCAGTTCGATGCGCGCGCCGGCGGGCGGCGTTGTCGCGGACTGTTCCGCGCCGCCCCACCAAATGGCATCGTGCGTGCGCCCGTCGTCGCCCGCGACGCGCAGTTTCAGATGACGCTCCTTGATGGTTCGCGCCTCGCTGACGACTTTGAGGCCGCGCGTCATGAAGATGGGCCGCGGCCAGCCCGCACCGAACGGCTCCAACGCGCAGAGTCCATCGAACAAACCGCGCGTCAGTTCAGCGGCGGGTAGCTCGGCGTCGATCTTGACGGTCGGCGTAAAATCTTCGTCGCTCAGTCTGGCAGCGGCATGTTCGTTCAAGCGACGACGCAGTTCAGAGATGTGCTCGCGGCGGATGGCGAGGCCGGCGGCGTGGGCGTGCCCGCCGAAACTCTCAAACAAATCGGCGCATGACGTGAGTCCATCGAGCAGATGATACACGTCGATGCTGCGCGCCGAGCCGTGGCCGAGTCCGTCCTCGTCGATTGAGATGACGACGCACGGGCGGTGCAGGCGGTCGGCGATTCTGGAAGCGGCGAGGCCAATCACGCCCCGGTGCCAGCCTTCGCCCGCGATCACCGTCACCGACGCGCCGCCATCGCCGAGTTCAAGTTCGGCCAGCGCGCGCTCGGTAATCAAGCGCTGCATGCTCTGGCGCTCGCGGTTGCGCACATCGAGTTGCATCGCCAATCGCCGCGCTTCTGCTTCGTCGGTCGCTTCGAACAATTCGACGACGACACGCGCCGCGTCCATCCGCCCGGCGGCGTTGATGCGCGGCCCTAAGCGAAATCCTAAATCACCGGCCCGTATCCCACTCCCGTCGCCGCAACCGGCCACCTCCATCAACGCGCGCAATCCCGGATTGGTGGCTCTCGGCAAATCGGCGAGGCCGAGCGCGACGATCACGCGGTTCTCGCCAATCAATTGTGCGACATCGGCGACCGTGCCGATGGCGACCATCTTCAAAAATCCGCTGATTAAACTCTCGCGGCGACGCTCACGAAACAGTGCGTGCGCCAACTTGAAAGCCACACCAACGCCCGCCAGATTCTTGTCAGGGTATGAACAGCCGCGTTGATTCGGGTTCAGCACCGCGAATGCCGGGGGCGCACCCTCGTCGTCATCCGGCAGATGATGATCGGTGACGATTACGTCGAGGCCGTTGGCGTGCGCCCAGGCGAGCGGCGCGTGCGCGCGGATGCCGCAGTCAACGCTGATGACCAATGTGTGACCGTCGTCGCGCGCACGCCGCAGCACGTCTTCGCGAATCCCATACCCTTCAGTGAAACGATGTGGGACGTGAAAGTCCGTGTGTCCGCCGAGCAGTTGCAGCGCCCGCCGCAGTACCACCGTGCCCGTCGTGCCGTCGACGTCATAGTCACCATAAATCAAGATGCGCTCGCCGGCGTCAACGGCTCGCAGAATGCGCCCGACGGCCTCGCGCATGCCACGCATCAGATATGAGTCGTGTAGTTGATCGAACGACGGCTTGACGAGCCGGCGCGCATCATCCACCGTTACCACCCCGCGCGCGAGCAGCAGGCCCGCGACGAACGGCGATGTGCCGAGCGTGCGTGCAAAAGAGTGTGCGCGAGTCTCGTCGTACCCGCGCACACTCCAGCGCTTTTCAGCGTTGCGCCGGCTGTTGATGACCGTCATCAATCTACTACCGCGAACCATCCGCTCTGATTCACCAGCTTGACGCCGATGCGTTGCAGATGATCTGCCTCATCGACCCACACGCCGTTCACCTCCGCCTCAAGCACGCGCCCGAACGGCGGCTTAAGAATAACCGTCGATCCCGGCTCGACCGCCGCGTCGGTGATTAACGTGGCGCCGCTGCGACTGACGCGCACGGCATCTGCTCTGACGCTGAACTGCTCGCCGGCGCTCGTGTGCCCTTCAAGGATGAGCGAAAAGTCGACGGGAACACGCCGGTTGCGTGGCGTCGGCGAATCAGGTTCGAGACTCTCCTGGTTTTCTTCGTTGTTCATGAAAGATTTGTGCCCTCCTACTGCAAATGGCTAAATAGAAAAATCAGAGCCTAGTACGATGATGGTTGACCAAATTTTTTAACACAGAGACACAGAAAGCACAGAGCAAGGCGCTGAACTGCGTGTTCTGTATTCTGCCATCTGCGTTAAGTCGGTTTGCCAATCTCGTATGCTCTGGTTTAGTCAAAATGATTCTTGCGGCGAGGAGGGGCTCCGTTCAAGTGTACCCGAAGCGGGACAATTACCGCGAGGCAGTGGCAGAGTAAATGTGAAAAAGAAGGGGAATCGCGCGCTGTCAAATAGACGATGCGGAGAGGTTTCGTAACGCGCCTCAGTTGAGCGGTTGTAACCAACCAGCTGCGAGCAGTGCAAGGAGCGCGCCGCCGACGACCAGGCGATAGCCGATGAAGATTCCGGTCGAGTGTGTGCGCAGGAAACGCAGCAGCAACCAGATGGAAGCGTAGCCGACAACACCCGCCACCACCGTGGCGATGATTAACGGTAGCGCGCTCCCGGCGGGTAGCTTAGCGACGGCCTCTTTCAATTGCAGCAAGCCGCTCGCTGTGATCGCAGGGATCGAGAGCAGGAACGAGAAACGCGCCGCCGTCTCGCGCGTCTCGCCCACAAAGAGTCCGCCCATGATGGTCGCGCCGGAGCGACTGGTTCCGGGTATCAACGACAGCACCTGCGCGAAGCCGACCGCGAGCGCGTCGCGCAAGCCGAGGTGCGTCATCGTGCGCTCTCGCCGGCCAACCTTTTCGGCAACCAGCAGCAGCAACGCCATCACCACCAGCATCGTCGCGATGACCCATAGGTTTTTCGTGAACGTCCCCTCGATCTGCTTTTTGAACAACAGCCCGATGACGCTGATCGGGATTGAGCCGATGACGATCAGCCATCCCAAACGCGCTTCGTCGGACAACAGACGGGCGGGCGCGTGGCTGCCTGCGCCGCGTGCCCCCGTGCCATGTGCCATTGCGCCGTCACGCCGTCGCCGCAGCAGTAGTGCCCAATGGTCGCGCAGAAAGGCCGCCGAGATGGCCCAGATGTCGCGCGCAAAGTAAACGAAGACGGCGATCAGCGTTCCGAGTTGGATGACCGCAATCGTCGCCGTCGTCTGTTCGGCGTTCAGCGCGAGTTCCGTCAGCCGACTGGCGAAAATCAAGTGCGCCGTCGAACTGACCGGGATGAATTCCGTGAGGCCCTGCACGATGCCGAGGATCACTGCCTGAAGAAGAGTCATGTTAAGTCAGTATCACTCGCGGAAAGAGGTGCTCGACCCGATGCGGTCGTAGACAGCGTCCGGCATCAATTTCAAAAGGCGCACGAGACTCGCAAGCTGCCACGGGAAAGCGCACGTCCGTGGACGCCGTTCGAGGGCGCGGATGATGTGGCGCGTCGCATCGTCGAGTTCGAGGACGAACAGCAACCGGCCTTTTCTCCCGGCGGTCATCGGCGTCTTGATGAATCCCGGATGGATGACCGTCACGGCGACGCCGGTCCCTCTCAGGTCAATTCGCAGACTCTCAAAGAAGGTCGTGACCGCTGCTTTGCTCGCGCTATAAGCCGCCGACTTTGGCAATCCCCGGTACGCGGCGAGACTCGAAATCGCGACCAGGTGACCGCTGCGCCGCGCCAGCATATCCGGCAGCACCGCCGCCACACTGTTGGCGACGCCGATGGCATTAACCGAAATAACATCCGCCACCACGTCGGCCCGAAGCGTCGAAGCCGGCGTAATCACGCCGACGCCGGAGTTAGCGACGAGCAGATCGATGCGTCCCCAACGCTCGCGGACGCGCCGCGCCGCCTCCTCGACGCCGCGCGCATCGCGGACATCAGCCGTCAATACCAGCGCGCGGCCTCCGGCTTCCTCGACCGCCTGTGCTGTTTTCAGTAATTCTTCCGCACGCCGCGCCAGCAGTCCGAGCGAAGCGCCGTGTCGTGCCAACTCAACGGCGAGCGAGCGACCAATGCAGCTTGACGCGCCGGTAATCAGCACCACCTGTTTCGACCAATCGACTTTCATTTCGGTTTCAGCAAAGTTCCGCGACATGACCGCCGAGCGCACGTAGCGCCGTGCCGAGGTCGTCCTGTTTAATCAATAGGTGGTCACGCGAAAAAGATGACAGCGCGCCGACGGTGATTCCCTCAGCCGCCAGAATTTCGGTGACGCGCGAGAGGTATCCGACGATGTTCCACGGCAATTGCGTGTCGAGCGTCAGCAGACGAAAGCCGCCTTCGACCCGTGCGTCGCGCAGAGCATGGCGCATCGGACGCCAGTCTTCTTCTTCAACCAGCAGCGTGACTTCGTGTGTGTCGCGGAAGAGCATGAAGGGGACCGTCGGGCGAGGGCTTAGTTCGGGACTTTCGAGCAGGCGTGCCCAGTCTTCGGGCCGCAGGCCGACCAGGTAGAAGGTAGCGGGCGCGACCTCGACCCGTGTGCGGCGGAGTAAATCGGCAACGTCCGTCTGCGTCATGCTAGATTTGCACCACCACCGGCACGATGACGGGCCGCCCTCCGGTCTGCTTCTGAATAAAGCGCTTCAGTTCGACCCGCACGCGCTCTTTCAGCAGCGTCATATCGCGGCGTTCGGCGGCGGGCGCGTTCTCAAACGTTTTGGTAATCACGCGCTGCATGCCGCGAATCAGTCCGTTCTCACCACCACCGTTGACGCCGACCAAACCGCGCGCGATAACTTCGGGCGTGCCTTCGAGCGCGCCGGTCTTTTCGTTCATCGTGATGATGGATGTCACCATCCCGTCAAACGCCATCTGCTTGCGCTCGCGCACCGTCTCGCGATTGATTTCTTCAAACCCCGACTCGTCGATGAACGTCCGCCCGATCTCGCGCTTCGCCACCACCGTCGCACGCTCGCCGTCGAGTTCCAGCACGTCGCCGTTTTCAATCAGAATCACATTCTCTTCCGCGTAGCCGAGATGGTTCTTGACGAACTCCTTATGACGATAGAGCATCCGGTACTCGCCATGCACCGGGATCACGAACTTCGGTTTGACCGCTTCGGTGATGATGCGAATGTCTTCCTGCGAGGCATGACCGCTGACATGAATCAGTCGCCGCTTCTCGTCAATGATGTTCCCGCCGCGCTTGTAGATTTCACCGACGAGTCGCGAGATGGCACGTTCATTACCGGGGATGATTCGGGCTGACAGCACCACCGTATCGCCATCCTCAATCGTCATGCCTTTGTACGACTGTGTGCTCAACTGCGCCAGCACCGCGCGCTGCTCACCCTGCGAACCGGTCACGAGGTAAACGATTTCTGTGTCGCTGAGGTGTTTCGATTCGTTCAGCGAAATCAACAGCCCGTCCGGCACGTCGAGATAGCCGAGCCGTTCGGCAATCTCGATGTTCTTGAGCATCGAACGACCGAGCACGCAGACCCTTCGACTGAACTGCTGCGCCACATCGAGCACGATTTGAAGACGGTGAATTGAAGAAGCAAATGCGGCGATGATGATCCGCCCCTCAGCTTCGGTGAATAACTCTTCGAAGGCCGGAATCACGGCGCGCTCCGACGGCGTGCGTCCCGGCACCGAAGCGTTCGTTGAATCCGAGGTCAGCGCCAGCACCCCGTCCTGCCCATAGCGGCGCAGCGTGCGCAAATCAATCGGCTCGCCGATGACGGGTGTCTCGTCAACTTTGTAATCGCCGGTGTGGATGATCGTCCCGACCGGAGTCGTAATCGCCAACGCGAAGCAGTCGATCAGTGAGTGCGTGACGCGGATAAACTCGATGCTGAACGAACCTAGCTCGATGACCTGGCGCGGCTCGACGCGGTGCAGCAGAACATCGTTCAGCAGGCCATGCTCCTCCAACTTACTTTCGGCCAGACCAGCCGTGAAGTGCGAGGTGTAGACCGGCACATTGAATTTCTTCAGAATGTATGGAAGCGCGCCGAGGTGGTCTTCGTGACCGTGCGTCAGAATGATCGCGGTGATTTCGTCTTTGTATTCGTCGAGAAAGTCGAAATTGGGAATCGAAATGTCGACGCCGTACACGCTCTCTTCGGGAAAGCCCATGCCGGCATCAATGATAATCATCTCATCGCCGTAGCGCATCGCCATGCAGTTCATCCCGAACTCGCCGACGCCGCCCAGTGGGATAAGCTCTACAGCAGTACTCACTTTATGCCTATTTCCTCCTCAAAAATCTTGATTAAACGCAGTGGCCGCTTGGGTGTTGTTTCCGAAAGGAAAAACTTGCGGGGATTTTGACGGCGCAGTATAGCACAGCGCGCGGGCTTCCACTTCGCCCGCTGACTGACCGCGAATTTTCAACGGCGCCGCAGGTCACGCCACAAGACGAACGGGCGCTCACTTGCCTGCCAGACAGTTCGCCACGTTCGCCCACTCGGCAAACGACAGAGTTTCGGCGCGACGTTCGGCGGCGACGCCGGAGTTGGCGAGCACGACGCTTGCGCCCCCGGCATTTTCAATGCGCGTCGAGAGAATGTCGGGCGCGTGACGCAAGTTGTTAAGGATGGTCTTGCGCCTCTGCGCGAAGCCGGCACTGACGACTTTCCACAACAGTGCTTCGTCATCGATGGGCACCGGCGTGTGCTGGCGGACTCGCAGACGCGCCAACGTGCTCCACACTTTCGGCACGGGCCGGAACGCGGCGGGCGCGACATCAAAAAGTGCTTCCGCTTCGCAGTATGCTTCGACGACCACGGAGAGGAAACCGCGCTCGCTCGACGATGGCGGCGCGGTGATTCGCCCGACGACTTCGCGTTGCAGCATCAACACCATCTCGGCCAGACACCGCCGCTGCCCGATCAAACGCTGGAGGATGGCGGTCGAGATGTTGTATGGCAGGTTGGCGACGACACGCGCACGTTCGTCGGGCGCGACCGCCGCGCAGAAGTCGATTGACAGCGCGTCGTCTTCAACGAGGGTGAAGTTCGCGTGCCGCGCGAAACGTTCGCGCAACAGCGGCGCCAGATCACGGTCGAACTCGACGGCGATTAAGCGGCACCCCGTCTCAATCAATCGCGCGGTGAGCGCGCCCTGCCCCGCCCCGATCTCGACAATCGTTTCACCGGGAAGCGGCGCCAACTCGCCGACGATCCGCCCCACGACACTTTCGTTGACCAGAAAGTTCTGTCCGAAGTTTTTCTTGGCGCGCGGAAAGGTCATAAGAATTAAGAGTGCTGAGTGCTGAGTGGTCGGCATGACGGGGCTTCATGACCCATCACCTAAAGCACCTAAGCAAAAGTTTATCAGGATGAAGAAGACATAACAGCGTTCTGATTGACTTTCACTTTTGCCTTTTACCTTTTTACTTTTGCCTTCTTACTTGTCCGGGTAGCCGGTAATCTCGACATCGCGACCGTGACGGGTGATGTGGAGGTCGCGCAGGTTGAAGGCTTCAGCAATTGTCGCGGCGCCGCGTCCGCCGATGGCGGCTTTGGCGTCGTTGCCGCCGATGATGATGGGCGCGACGAAGAAGCTGACTTTATCGACGAGTCCCGCTTCGAGGAACGCGGCGGCGACGGTCGCGCCACCTTCGACGATGATGCTTTGCAACGTGCGGCGGCTTAAATCGTCGAGCACTGCGACGAGGTCGCGCCCGGCGCCCGCCACATTTCGCACGACTTCGACGCCTTCGGCTTCCAACGCAGACGCACTCTCCGGCGCGACCTGTTCCGAAGTGAAGACGACGACCGGGGCTTCGCGCGCGGTGCGCACCAGGTGCGACGACGGCGACAAATTCAGACGCTCGTCAAGGATGATGCGCGCCAGCGGACGCCGCCGCGGACGCTCGCTGCGGTCAGTGAGTAGGGGGTTATCGATTGCTACCGTTCCCGCGCCGACCAGAATCGCGTCGTACTCGTGCCGCAGTTGATGCACGCGGCGGCGCGATTCTTCGCCGGTGATCCAGCGTGCGTCGCCGGTGCGGGTGGCGATTCGCCCATCAAGCGAACAGGCCAGCTTGAGGTGGACGAACGGACGTCGGTGACGCATGCAGTGGGTGTATTTTTCGTTGAGCCGCGCGGCTTCGTTGGCCAGCAGACCAATGCTCACTTCGACGCCGGCGCGGGCGAGATGAGCGAAGCCGCGTCCCGCCACCAACGGATTCGGGTCTTCAATCGGTGCGATCACACGGCGAATGCCCGCATCGATCAGCGCAGTGGTGCAGGGCGGCGTGCGCCCGGTGTGCGCGTGTGGTTCGAGCGAGACGTATGCGGTGGCCCCGGCGGCACGCGCGCCGGCCTGTTCGAGCGCCAGCGTCTCGGCGTGCCTGACGCGCTCGTATAAATAGAAACCTTCGCCGAAGATTTCGCCCGTCTCACCGGAAGCGATGACGCAGCCGACGAGAGGACTCGGACTGACCTGCCCTGTGCCGCGCGCCGCCAGTTCCAGCGCGCGCCGCATCATCATCTTGTCAAAGTCTGGAGTCTGAAGTCTGGAGTCTGGAGTCACGAATTTAAAGTCTGGAGTCCGGAGTCTTGAAGTCTGGAGTCTAAAGTCTGGAGTCAGTCCGAACTTTCAGAGGCGAATTCTTTGGACTGCAATAACGTCACTTGAGCTTTCAGATTCTCAGACTCTCAAAGCTTCAGACTCCAAACTTATTCAAACAGGCTATTGACATACTGCTCCGGGTCAAACACCACCAGGTCATCGACCTTCTCGCCGATCCCGGCGTAGCGAATCGGCAGACGAAGTTCCTTCGCAATCGCGACGGCGATACCACCCTTCGCCGTTCCATCGAGCTTCGTCAGCACGATCCCCGTCACGCCCGCAATTTTCAGAAACTGCCGCGCCTGTTCAAGTCCGTTCTGTCCGGTCACGGCGTCGATCACCAACAAGGTCTCGTGCGGCGCGCCCTCGACCTCGCGTCCCGCGACGCGCTTCATCTTTTCCAACTCGGCCATCAGATTTGATTTGTTATGCAGCCGACCGGCGGTGTCAACGATCAGCACGTCCGAGTTTCTGGCTCGCGCCGCCTTCAGTGCGTCGTACAAGACGGCAGCCGGGTCGGTGCCTTGCTTCTGCTGAATCAGCGGCACGCCGGTACGCTCGGCCCAGATCGCGAGTTGGTCGGAGGCCGCCGCGCGGAATGTGTCCGCCGCGCAGATCAACACGTCATTGCCCTCGGCCTTGATGCGTTGCGCGAGTTTGCCGATGGTAGTCGTCTTGCCGACGCCGTTGACGCCGACGATCATCAAGACATAAGGCGAGACGGATTCAGGCACGCTCGCCTCTGAAGCGACGCCCTGCCGCTCCGACTCGCGGAGAATCGCGAGCAGTTCATTTTTAATCGCCAGTTTCAGCGCGTCGATGTCATTGATCTGCTTGCGCGCAATGCCGCGCCGCACAGTATCGAGAATTTCGAGCGTCGTCGGCACACCGATGTCGGCGGCGACCAGTGCCTCTTCCAATTGGTCGAGCAGTTCGGCGTCGATCTGTTTGCGCCCCTGGAAGACGGTGTCGATCTTCTCCGACAGCGACTCGCGCGTGGCGGAGATAGCGCGCGAGAAGCGTGCGGCGAGCGCCTGTTCGAGCGCCGCTTCCTCGGCTTGTAAATCTTCAATCGAACGGTCAAGTCCGAGCACCGAGGTCGTAAACGGCGAACGCGACGGAACCGGGCGCGGCGGCGGAACCGGGCGCAGGGTCGCCGTCGTTGGCGGTACGGTATGGTCGGCCCGCATCGACTTGGCTGGCGGCGCGACCCTTTTCGCTTCCAGAGCAGGCGACGGAGTCGGCGCCGCACCGGTGATTGCCGAATCGATTAGCAATGGGGCTGGCGCGTCAAGCGCCGCCACTCCCGGCACCGTTGCTGCCGGAGGTTCAAGCTGACGATCAGTTTTCGCGGCCTCATCGGTGGCTTGATCCACGGCGGCGGGGCGCGCGTCTGCCGGGTCGTTCAGACCGAGCGTGATGAAGCGGTCTTCCTTTTTACGTTTCCAGAAAATTCCCATGAGATGGATGAATGCCCTTGCTATTTTAAGGATGATTTGAGAGTCGATGATTATAAGCGCAACTGCGTGCTCTCGACAAAAGCAGTGCCCGCGAAATAAAGCCATATTGAGCCGCTGGCGCGCGCGTGAGCAGGCGACAAAATGTCGCTTCACGTCATCATACAGCGCGCAATACAGCGCGCAGTTTTTGAAAGTGATTTTTGACGAAGTGATGAGTGGGATTTCCGGTTTGGTCTCGGAATTGGATGATGTATACTCGCCGTGCAAATCCTTTACTCTCCCAAATATGGCTTATCCCGATGACTGCGGTCGCGTCTGGTTTTTCCGAACCGCGTTCAGCTTCCGATTTTTAAAGAGATGATTATGAAAAGAGTATCACCGATTTGCTTAGCATTGCTGCTCGCCGCCGGCGCGCTCAACTCGGTTGTCGGGACGCCCGCGCACACGCATTTCCAAAACGGGCAGAATAGCATCGCCAGCCGGGCCGAGCCGTCTAAGTCCAACAATGTTGATTCTGAAAGCGCCGAATCTTCGGAAGACCTTCGTCAACGGCAGAAGCGTGCGAAGAACTTTTTCAAGCAGGGCGTGGAGTACGGTCTCGCCGGCCGCTTCCTGGAAGCCGTCGACGCTTTCAAGCGAACCATCGCGCTCGACCGCGGCAACGCCAACGCCTACTTCGGCCTTGGTCATGCCTACTCGGACCTCGGTCGTTGGTCAGAGGCGGTCACGGCTCTCTCCGAAGCGACCCGTTTAAATCCTGAGGACGCAGAGGCCCACCATAAACTCGGCATCGCTTATTTCAAGCAGGAGCAGTATGAAGAGGCCACCGCTTCATTCAGGCGGGCGGTGCTGCTAAAGCCGAAGTGGGCTGACGTGCGCTACAACCTCGGCAACGCTTTTTTCAAGATGGGGCGCTTTGAGCCGGCGGTCGTCCATTACATTGAAGTACTGCACTTTAAGCCGGAACTCGCCGACGTACACAACGACCTCGGCATCGCGTACGCTGAACTGAGACGGCTTGATCTGGCTATCGAATCTTTTCAACGGGCGGTGCGCGCTAACTCCGACGACCCTTACGCGCGTCACAACCTCGCGTTAACTCACTACCTTCAGGGCCGCCACGACCAGGCAGTGAAAGAATTTCAAAAGGCGTTGCGCCTCGCCCCTGACGACGAAACGATTCGTGTTAACGCCGACCTCGCCGGTAGAGCACTAGCCGCCACGCAAGGTGGCGCCGTCGGCGAGCGTGTGTCACTCGTTAAGCGTGATGTGCCTAGCGGTAACGTCGATGTGAAATTCAACGACGCGCCGCCGCCGCGTTGGCTTGGACGCAACCTCATTATCCGCGAGGGTGAGTTGAAAGAAATGGGACGCAGCGGGCGCACGTCGTACACGCCCACGGCCTCTCCAATCATAGCCTCTCCAATCTCGGCGACTCCGACTTCAACTTCGCGGGCGTCCGTGCCGACGAGATTGGCGACGACGACAAAAGAAGAACCGGTGGTCAAAGCTCCGCCGGTAAAATCACCTTCGCCCCGACTCGTGGTGAGACCAAACGCTGACAACGTCGCCGACCAAGCGCAGCCCGGCCCGTCCACTGTCAATCGGACTGCCGCAATGTCGGCCGCCGCGACCTCTGGCATCGCGGCTAACATCCCGCCCGCGAGCACCGGCACGATGAACGCCAAGCCGTCTGCGGCGAACTCTACGGGCGCAGTTCCGCTCACAAACATTTACCGCGTCGGTGTTGGTGATGTGCTTGACATCCGCGTTCTGAACACGACGCCGGAGGACGACTCGACACTGTACACGGTGCTGTCGGGCGGGTTACTGGAGTACGATTTGGCAGGCCCTCCCGTGACGGTCGCCGGACTGACGACCGACGAAATCAAAGCGCGCCTGACACCCGCGTTAAAGCAACGCGCGGTTCACGAGAATCCCGAAGTCAGCGTTAGTGTACGCGATTACGCCAGCCACAACGTCATCGTCAGCGGTCTGGTAGCTGAGCCGGGCAACAAGGTGTTGCGACGCGAAGCGATCCCGCTGTACGTCGTCATCGCCGACGCGCGACCGCAACCCGACGCCGGGCGTGTGTCGATCATTTCACATCACACTGGACGCACGACTCAGATTGATTTGGACGATGAGGCGGCGCTGGGCACGCTCGTGTATCCCGGCGATGTGATTAACGTGACGCAGAGTCAGCCGCGCTTTTACTACATCGGGGGCGAGGTTAATGAGCCGGGGCAGAAGCCCTTTCATACCGGCATCACATTGACTCAGGCAATTCTCGCCTCCGGCGGCATTTTGCACACGAAAGGCGGTGGCGCGCGCGATTGGACGCGAACGGTGCTGACTGCCGGCGTTGCATCGTCCGGACGCCGGACCATCAACGTCACGCGGCAGAACTCCGAAGGGCGTCTGTCGACCGTTAAATATGAATTGCAGGAAATCATGTCGGGGAAGGTTCCGGACCCGCTAATCCAGTTCGGCGACCGCATCGAGGTTGGTCGCTAATTTTTCCGGATTTGGAAAATGAGTTGCTTCAAATGGAAGACGGTGTGTGGCTTTTCAACCGGACGGCGATCATAACGACTCAGTGGAGGGGAACGCGATGAGCGCACGACAAATAATCGAGGCGGCGGGAAGCGGCGACACAGGGTTGATTGACGCTCTGCTACGCGAGGGCGTCGATGTTAACGCCTGCCTCAACGGCGGCGAGACGTCGCTATTGCGTGCGGCGGCAAACGGTCAATACGATACGGTGCGTTTTCTGGTGGCGAAAGGGGCCGAGGTCGACGCGCGACCAGCTAACGGCATGACCGCGCTGATTCGTGCCGCGTTCTTCGGACACGTGGCAGTGGTTTCCGCTCTGTTGGACGCCGGTGCCGATACCAGCGCCGCTGACCACCTCGGCTCGACCGCGCTCCAATGGGCTTTGGCGAAAGGACACACCGAGGTGGCGACCTTGCTCCGGAGCACACGTCATCTCGCTCCGCAGAGTTTACTTCCGGCACCGATGGTCGCCGGTGTCGGTGGCGCATCACAGTTGTTTGAACGAATTATCGTCGAGCCGCGCCTTTCTGAATCGCACCCGCCGCCATCATCGTCGACCCAATTCGATTCGCTCGCTGATGAAACGACGATTATTTCTCCGAGAATCGACGCCAACTTGCCGGCCCCGGCGATGACCGTGGAGGTGCAGCCCCCGGTATCTGCTGAGCAGTCCGAGCCGTCGATGGCCGAGCCGTTAGTCGCCGAGCCGTTGATCTCGCCAGCCGCTGAGCCGCAAGTTGTTGAGTCGCCGCCCGTTGATTCGCGATTTGTTGATGAGTCGCTGACAGACTCGCCGACGATCAATCAGCCGACGACAAACCCGTCGCTCATCGGCGCCACGATTCCACCCCCCAACGCTCCGCTGACTTATCATGCGCCGGTCATAGTAGCTGCTCAGGTCGCGTTACCGCCGCCCGTCGGTAACTATGCTGGGAGCTATGTTGGTAGTTATGGCCGGGTCGCGTCGCTCGCGTTTGCGACGGCCTTTGTCGTCACCCTCGCGTGTACCGTGTTGGTTTACCCGCTGATATTGAAATCAAGTTCCCCGTCGCCCGCCGTCGCAGATCAAAGTGCAGCGGCGGCAATGCCGGATGGTGACCCAACGGTCGAGATGGACGCGCAGCCTGACAGCACACCCAAAGCGCCGCCGACTTTCCTACCGGATCAGCGCCGGGAAACACCGCGCGCCGCTGTGGCATTGCCGCAGGAGACGCCCCGACAGATGGTGCGAGGTGAGCAGCAGCAGCAACGCGACTCACCCACGAGCAAAGTCAATAACGCGACCGAGACGCGGCCTCTCGCTGCCAATTCGCCTCCGGCAACCAAATCGTCGAAGCCTCAACCGAGGCCAACTCTACCGCCCACCGTCGAGCGCGCCGGGCAGGAATCCTTGAGGGTCACGCCGTCGAACACTGATTTCAGAAATGTGCGACCAGATGGTGCCCCGCAGGTTTCGGCATCGCCGAGCGGTTCGCGCCGACGTACCACCCCACCTCCGCCTGTCCCATCATCACAGTCTGCGTCACCGAAGAAGAAAGTAATCCAGTGGCCTTGAGAGTTTGTTATCGGTCATCACTCGGTGTTGAGAGTATCAACTTTAGTTGGGTTTTATGCGTCGGCAAAGCCCGACTCAAGTCAGTACTCTAAACTCCGTTGAGCCAAGTTTCCCTTACTCCCGATAATCTCTCATAAATGTTCTTCGCGTCGCTTGGCAATTAAGCGGCTTCGCTTGACACCTGCTGCGCGGCGCGATCTTTCGCTCGCTGCGACAGGCGGACGCGACCCGGCGTGATCTGTCCCGCATCACACGCCTCGACCAGTGCCGCGACCACCCGCTCGTCATAGCGCGTCCCGATGAAGTTCTTAATCAATCCAAGAGCATCCTCATGTTTCATCGCTTTCTGGTAAGGCCGCTCGGTCGTCATCGCGTCAAACGTGTCGGCGACCGAGACGATTCGCGCCTGCATCGGTATCTGGTCGCCGATCAAACCCTGCGGATAGCCACCCCCATTGAGCATCTCGTGGTGCATGTGCATGCCGGGCAGAAAGTCGCGCATCGCCGGAATGTGCGACATGATCTTGTAGCCCATCTGCGGGTGCTGCTTCATCACCTCGTACTCTTCTTTGGTCAATGCCGCCGGCTTCTTCAGAATCGCATCATCGATGCCGATCTTACCGACATCATGCAGCAACGCGCTGACCCTTAACGTCTCAATCTCGTTGTCCGGCAGATTCATCCTTTCGGCGATGGCGACGGAGAACCGTGCGACGCGCTCCGAATGACCGCGCGTGTAAGGGTCTTTGCCGTCAATCGCGGCGGCGAGCGCTTTGACGGTGCCGAGAAACAGTTCCTTGTTTTCGTTCGCCGCATGGCGCAAATCTTCAATGTACCGCTCCACCTGATCGGTCATCGTGTTGAAAGACTTGCCGAGGTCGCCCAGTTCCGTGCGGCTCCGCACATCGATGCGCCGCGAGAAGTCGCCGCTCGCGATGCGTTGCGCCGCGGCGGCCAAGTCATGCACGGGCTGCGTTAATTGTTTAGCGAACAGGAATCCGATGAGGAACACGAAGGTGGCGGCCAACAAACTGATGAAGAGCGTCTGCCGGCGCATTTCGGTGACGGAACCGAGCGCCGCGCGTTCGTCCTGAATCGAGATTACGCCGAGTCGCGATTGGCGGTCGAGTGTCGCCGTTGCGTAAGCGCCGAGCAGCGTCACTTTGCGACCGTCGCGCTCGACCGTGAACGGGGCCAGCGCCGACTGCACCTGAGAACCCGCCTCCAACCAATCCTGCACAACCTTTAAATCGCTCATCGGGCGTTCGGCGAAAGCAACGCTCGCGTCCGGGTGAGCGACGACGCGCGTGTCCGTGTCAACGACAAAAATGACCGGCACTCCGCGGTCGAGCAGTTCTCGCTCGCTCGCTGCCGCCTCCTGCTGCACCACCTTAAAAACTTCCTGAAACGACACGACGGCGACGACCGCCGCGACGACTTCTCCACCCCCGCTCGCGCCCATCACCGGCGCCGCCACCGTCATCGACATCTCCTGGCTCGAACGGATGATGGTCGGGCGACCGATGACTAAACCGCTCTCAGACATTCGCGCCAGCACCGCACCGACGCGCTCATCGGCCTCGTCCCGCCCAATCACGTCGGATTTGTACGCGACGTGCGGCGTCCCCGACACGGGGAGAATCGCCAGCGCGATCAGATTCGGGTCTTGCATCACGACCTTTTGCAGGCGCTGGTCGCTGCCCTCTTCTCCGAGCGCACGCACGCCGCCGGCCAACTCAAACGCGCTCGCCAAACCCGACACGACATCTCGGTAACGCTGCCCGTAAAGCTCAATCTGCCGCGCCTTATTCTGGACGAGTTGCTCTTGATACCGACCCTCAATCGCGCGCAATTCATTGGCGCTCCGCCCGGAGAGCAACCATCCGGCCAGCGCCAGCGGCAACAGCCCAACGAGCAATAACACACTGAGTACGATGTGGAGCAGGCGGACACGCTCGAAATATCCGGTCGGGTTTGAAATCTTCATGTGTGTGAGTAGTCAGGATGCAGTTGAAGGAAGGAGCCTCGGAGGTAGGTGCGCCCCACCGTGTAACTTGGTATGCTGGCGACAGAACCCGCGTTTATACTAAGCTCTGAGAACCCGCACTGTCAACGGCCAAGTTCTTTTAACTCTTTGATGGAGTTACAGAAAGCCTACGTCCCGGAGGGTTAGCGGGTGACGCCAAGCGGTGCTTCTCGGCTGTCCGCGAAAGGACGATTTCATCGACAGCAGGTGTACCCGGCCCCGTTCGCGGGGGCATGATTCTTTCAACTAAAAGAGAGCGTGCGACGTCTAAACAACCGTGCGTATGATTGTAGCCTTCGCCTCACCGCTAATTACGACTCGAAAGCCTTCAGGCCTGGATGTATGTGGATGAAGACAGCGACCGCGAGCGACGAGCAGATTGTGGAATTAGCTCTGGCGGGTGATGCCGATGCCTTTGGCGAAATCGTGCGTCGCTGGGAGCGGCGCATCTTTGCGCTCACCTTCGGTATGCTCGGTTCTTTTGAGGACGCGCGCGACGCGACGCAGGAAACATTCATCGCGGCATATCGCAACTTACGGGGCTTCCGCGGCGAAGCCAAAGTTTCGTCGTGGCTTCATCGCATCGCGGTCAATCAATGCATTTCACGTCAGCGACGTGGCCGCGTGCGGCGTGAGTCGTCACTGGATGATGAGACGGAAAAGGACGGGACGCGGTTCATCACGCCCGCTCACGCTTCACCGGCGCGGACGGCTGAGCGGGGCGAGCGCGCCGATGCCGTCCGCCGCGCCGTCAATGCGCTTCAGCCGGAACTGCGCGAGGTGATCGTGCTGAAAGAGTTCGAAGACATGACATTTCAAGAGATTGCCGACGCGCTCGATGTTCCGCTGAGTACGGTCAAGAGCCGTCTCTACACGGCGCTCAAGCAACTACGAATGCGACTCGAAGTACACGGTATGGAGGTGGCACGCAAATGAGCGAGCATGAGTTTAATCAATCAACCGATGGCGCTAAGTACCGCACCAAGCAATGCGACCGCCCTGAGCAACTCGTCGCTTATCTTTACGGCGAGACGGACCCCGCAGAAACTCAAAGCTACACCGAGCACCTGAGCGCCTGCGCCCCGTGCCGCGACGAGATGGCCGCTTTCAGAAGCGTGCGCGAAGAGGTTCGGGTGTGGCAGGCCGAGGCGATGCGCGTCGCCCCGTTCCCGCTCAACCTGGATCAGGCGCTCGTCAGTGACGTCGGAGCGCCCGTCTCCGATTCATATATCAATCGCGATGTCGCTCGTCCACGGTCGGTGTTCGCGGCGTTGCGCGAGTTCTTCACGCTGTCGCCGCGCTGGTTCCAGGCGGGAATAGTGGCCGCGACGTTCGCTGTCTGCGCGCTCGCGGCTTTCTCACTGGCGCGCACAGAGGTGCGCTGGGACAACGACGGCCTGGCGTTCCGGACGGGTGTCCCGACGCGCGTCATCACTGAGAATAGTTCTGTTGAAAAAACTGCCGGAAGTGGCGTCTCTCAGCAGCAGGTCGATGAGTTGATGGCGAGGCACACGGCGGAACTCAATGCGCTACGCAGTGAGTTGGGTCGAAAGGAAGAATTACTGGTCGCCGCTCAGAGCGCCGATAGTTCACAGCCGCAACGTGTGCAGACTTCCGATGCATCCGTTCAGTCGCGGCCTGAGCGTCGTCGCCAGAGTCGCACGTTGCCGCGTCGCTCGAATGATGAACAGTTCGCCCGCGTCGACGTTGATGACGAAGACTTGCCGCGGCTGTCCGATCTGCTGCGTGATGTTAACTAGATAGACTGGCAATGAGGTGAATGTCGATTGTTAACTGATAACACTTACCGAAGAGATTTAATAAGTACGCGCGGCGTCGCGGACAGATTGACTTTCGCCGCATTCTGGCTGGCCCTCACGCTGCTGTCTTTGTTCTCTTTCACGTTGCGAGTAAACGCACAGATCGTCACGGGCAGCGGCGATGCTCCGACGGGCACCGCCGCTGCTGCTACTACTGCGCAGGATGAGGGTGCTCGGCCAGCCGATGCGCAGGCCAGGTGGGCGGCTCGTTTGAACCTCTCTCCCGAACAGCGCGCGCAGATCGTGTCGATCCGGCGGCAGAGTGAGGACGAAAGCCGCGCGTTGACGCAACGTCTGCGTCAAGCGCGCCGCGCATTAGACACATCGATCTACGCCGACAGCGTTGACGATCAAGTGGTCGAGGGGCTGGCGCGTGAAGTCGCCGCGATTCAGGCGGAGATGGTCAAACACCGCGCCGTCACCGAGTTGAAGTTGCGCCGCGTCCTGACCCTCCAACAGTTGGCGGTGATGCGCGACCTGCGTCGTCAATCGCGCTCCAATCACCACCGCGGGAAAAACCGCCGCGGCAGACAGGTAGGTGAAGACGGCGAGCCGGACATGAATCAGCGGCAAGATTTGATGAATCGCCAACGTGAGCGTCGCAATTCTTCCACCGACGAAGCGGATCAGCCGCCGTTCGCGCCGCGCCCGCGAAACGGTGACGCTCCGCGCAGGCCGACGCCGTAGCGTTAACGACAAGATGATTCAGGCTCGTTTCAGCGGCGGTCAGGGTGATGATTGATTTCGCCCCGACCGCCGCTCATTATTTTCCGGCGCGCGCTCTTCACAGAATTACCGCTTGACGCCCCGCCCATATTTTGCGCATGATGATAGGTGCCTGTACACAAGTATTGATACCTTAAGGATTGCGCTAAAACTTTGCCGAGTTCCGCGACTGCTCCGCTGAAGTCTTTCAACGTGTCAGAACGAACCTTCTCGCATCACGGCCGGGTGATGTCTGCTTTCGCACGGCCGGTCAAGACTCTTTTCCGAATCGATTCATGAATATCGCAACTCGCACTCTGCTCGAAGTCCAGGAGACGACTCTGCTCGCGGCAGGTGCGGCGCGCAGACTTTTCCGCCGCCCGTCATACATCAACGAGATGATTCAACAGATGGACGCCATCGGCGTCGGTTCGCTGCCAATCATCATCTTAACCGGCTTCTTCACCGGCGGCGTCCTGGCGCTACAATCCTATCCCACACTCAAATACTACGGCGCACAGGATCAGACGGGGATGCTGGTGGCGACGTCGATGGTGCGCGAACTCGGTCCCGTCCTGACGGGGCTAATGATTGCCGGGCGCGTCGGTTCGTCGATTTCAGCCGAACTCGGCTCGATGGTCGTGTCGCAACAGATCGACGCGATGCGCGCACTCGGCACCGACCCGGTGCGCAAGCTGGTCGCGCCACGCTTGATCGCACTGCTCGTGACCATGCCGCTCCTGACGGTGGTCGCCGACGCGGTCGGCATCGGTGGTGGCTGGATAGTCTCGTCGCAGCTCTTCGGCATTACATCGAGTGCGTTCTCCTCAGCGGTGTGGCGCGGACTGACCACCGAGGATGTCTTCGGCGGGTTCGTCAAGTCGTTCGCATTCGCGTTTATCATTGGGGCGATTTCGTGCCGCCAGGGCTTGAAGACCGAGGGCGGAACGGTGGGCGTCGGGCGCGCGACAACGACCGCCGTGGTGGCCTCCTCGATTGTCTTGATCGTCGCCGACTTCTTTATTACAAAGTTGCTTCAGGTTATTCTGGGCACGGAGTAGTGGTAAGGCAAAAGTAAAAAGGCAAAAGTGCATGCTAGTCGAAACAGATGTTGGATGTCAGATGTTGGCAACACCACTGGTGTGTTTTGACTAACATCTAACATCCAGCATCCACTTCATTCATTCTTCATGGCGAACTATTTCTGCTTGGCTACTTAAGAGAGTTTCGTTGACCGGATTTATATGGCCTCCACCGATGTCGAAGTAAAGCGGGTAGAAAAAACCCAGGCGCGGCCCGGCATACCAACTGGCGGTGAGCCGGCGGTGAGCGAGGACGCGGCTGAGTCGACGTTCGCTGAGATGGACGATTTCGAGCGTGCCGTCCCGGCAATCGAGTTTCGCGATGTGCATCTGTCGTTTGATGACCGCAAAATTCTCGACGGCCTGAGCTTCAGCGTTCAGAGAGGCGAGACGAAGGTCATCCTCGGCGGTTCCGGCGGTGGTAAATCAACGACCATCAAACTCGTCCTCGGGCTCCTCAAACCGGATGCGGGCCAGATACTGGTTGACGGTGAAGACATCACCAACTTCAGCGAAGCCGAGATGATGCGCGTCCGTAAAAACTTCGGCATGGTCTTTCAGGAGGGCGCGCTCTTCGACTCGCTGTCGGTCTACGACAACGTCGCCTATCGACTGCACGAACAAGGCGTCCCGGAGGAAGAGGTTGAGCAAGAGGTGCGGCGCATGCTCCGCTTCGTCAACCTTGAGGATGCGATTGACAAAATGCCGATTGAGCTTTCGGGAGGCATGCGGCGGCGCGTCGGAATCGCACGGGCACTGGTTGGCGGGCCGAAGATCGTGATGTTCGACGAGCCGACCGCCGGTCTTGATCCGCCGACGGCGCGCACCATCTGCGAACTCGCGATCAAGCTGCGCGACCTCGAAGATGTCTCCTCAATCTTCGTGACGCACGAGATGAACAATGTCGCGTATCTGACTTCGGAATACGCGGTCGTCAACGAAGCCGGCGAGATCGTCTTCGAAAAAGAGGGCGAGCGATTGTGCCTGATGAACACCAAGATTCTGATGCTACGCGAGGGTAATATTATTTTCAGCGGCACCGACGAACAGTTGCGTCGGGCTGAGGACCCATACATCTCCCGCTTCATCCGCGGACATTGAAAGGAAGGAGTGTGGATCGGGGAGCGTTGACGGAAGGGCCGCGAGGGTGGCGACGCGGAGCGGTAATCTAAAGCATCGCTACTCTCGCGCGTCCGCCCTTCACAAATTTTCCGCGCCTGCTTAGTTCGTCCCCGACCACCGCTCACATAATCTATGCCACCTACCAAAAAGACGGTCGGACTTCGGGAGTTGCGCGTTGGCCTGTTGATTGTCGGCTCAATCGCGGTGTTAATTTTCTTCGTCCTCAACGCCTCAGGCGACATCTCGCCGTTCTCAAGCAAGCTGTACGTCAAAGCGCGTGTCCCGAACGCCGACGGACTCCGCCCCGGCTCCGAGGTGCGCCTGGCGGGGGTTCGTATCGGAAAGATTGATGAAGTCAAGCTGCGCCCCCCATCAGATGACCCGAACGACCCGAAGGTCGAGGTGCGGATGGCGATTGACAGCACCATCGATGGCCGGCCCGCGACCGAACTGATTCGCAAAGATTCGACCGCGCAACTCGGCTCGCCCAGTCTGCTCGGAAGCGACAAATTGATTAATATCACGCCCGGCACTTCGGTCAGTGACCCGGCGCCCGAAGACTACGAGTTGAAGATCACATCCTCCAGTTCCTTCGAGGCGCTGACAACTTCAGGGAACGACCTGATGATCCAACTCGACAGACTCTCCGAGCAGTTCACGGACATCGCGGCCCGGATCAATCAAGGTCAGGGTTCGCTCGGACGGTTCGTCAACGACGAAGCTTTTTATAACAACCTCAATGCGACCATCCGCGATACGCAGGGTGTCATCCGCCTGATTCAATCCGGGCAAGGCTCCGCCGGACGGTTCATCAATGACCCATCGCTCTACGAGAACGTCAACGGGGTCAGTCAGCGCTTACAGCAGATCGGCGACGACTTACGCGCCGGTCGCGGCACCGCCGGCAAACTGTTGAATGACGAAGCGCTGTACAACGATGCGCGGGGCACCATCGCGCGTTTCAACCGCTCGGTCGACGAGATCAATGTCATCGTCGCCGAGTTGCGGCAAGGTCGGGGCACGGCGGGCAAGCTGCTCAATGACGACGCGATTTACAACGACGCACGCGCCGCCATCGCCCGCGTCAACACCGCCGCCGAACGACTCGACAATGTCGTGTCCGGCGTGCAGCGCGGCGAAGGCACGGTCGGCAAGCTGTTCACCGACGACCAACTCTACTCCAACGTTAACCAACTCTCTTCCGAGAGTGTCAAGCTGCTCTACGATTTCCGCCAGAACCCGAAGAAATATCTGACCATTAAGTTTGAACTTTTCTAACCGCGTCTCACACGTCCGCCGCTTTCAACTGCACCAGCACCTGAAAGCTTTCGCTCATGCCGCCCGGCAAAAGCATTTCGCGCGCGCCGAGCCGCAGGGCGACCACCTCAGCCTCTGTGTGCGCGACGCTCGTCATCCGCTCCAGACAATTCAGTGCGCCCGCTTGTAACAGAAATTCATCCTGACGTGCGAAAAGTACGCTTTGCAATCCTGCTCGCTCGCCTGCACTCTTCACCTCCGCCCAATTGATCGTGTACGTCAGGTCCTGTTCGCCGGGGCGTGCCAGCGGGTCGTCCACCAACCGGTGCTGATGAAAAGCGCGTAGTGTGCCGCCGCTTCGATTCGCAGCGGCGTGGCGGCCTATAGTGGAGAAGCCGTAATCCACCGTCACGAGGTAGCCCCGCCGGATGATCGAGGCGGCGCGCGCGACCCAGTCGAGTGCATCAAAACTAACTTCGGCGATCTGTGCGTCGCCGATTGTCAGAGAAGTATTTTGCAGGTGAGCGAAGAGGCGTGGTGTCGTCGACTCGCGTTCGACCCAGACGAACTTTCCCGCCGCGTCGACGTCAACACATAACTCAAGGAATTCGTCGCCGCGTCTGACCGCGCGGTGTATGGGCAAAGCATCCAGCAATTCATTCGCGAAGATGATTCCTTCAAACGGGGTGTGAATATCTGCGAGTCGCGCAAACTCGATGCGGTCGGCGAACTCCGCGAGTCGCTGCTGTGCGTGCGCGCGCGAGTCGGCACTGATCTCATCGATGATGTATCGCGTCGCGGCGAAGACCGGCGGCGAATCACGGCGCAAGCTCGCCAGTACGTCATGCGCGAAGTGACCGGCCCCGGCCCCTGCCTCGAAGATCGTCCACGTTGGCGGCGCGTTCAACTCTTCATAGAGCGTGGCGAAATATTTGGCGAAGGTCGCCGCGAAGAGCGGACTTCTTTCGGGACTGGTGCGGTAATCACCCGCCCTCCCCCAGCGCGTCACATCGCGGCGGAGGTAATACCCTTGATGTTCGTCATAGAGCGCCGCCGCCATCCAGTCACGAAAGCTGAGCGCGCCTTCACGCCCGATCCATTCGCGAAGTCGCTCGGCGAGCGGTGCGGTATGATCGTGTTCTGCGCGGCGCTCATCCATCCGTGCGGTCATCTCAGTTGCTCAACGGTGACAGGTGATAGGTAACAAGAAAGGACTCATGCGCTTCGGGGTTTTCCGCGCCGCAAGCCCCGGTTGTGTGTGGTGAAGAACTTCGGCTCACGGGACTCGTCGGGCATTCTCGCAGAATCTCGACACGGCACGCGCGATGAGCACGTGTTAGGCGTCAGGTTCGGGACGGTCTTTGTTGAGCAGTCTGGTGGTGTGATCGGTGACGCTCGGCGGCGTCGCGAGTTCGGCGGTGTTGGCGCGACGAGGCCGCATGAAACTGGATACGGGCGTGCCTTGTGGTGGAGGCAGCGTCGCATGATGTAACGGAGTGTGCATCTGCATCGGCATCGCGGGCGGAACATACGACGGCGCGGCGCTGAGCCTTGCGGCGGGTGTGTTCTCTTCAAACATGGCGGCGTAGATGATTCTCAGCAGGCCGCCAATGAAACAGATCATCGCCACCAGCGGAGTGAAAAACTCCTCGCCGCCAGTAATGAAGACGCTGATAATCGCCGTCAACGGCACCAGTAGCATCGTGCTTAGCATCAACATTGCGCCCTGTCGGATACCTCTCTGCCGCGGCGAAAGGTTGCCGATTCCCTGAGTAACCAAAGCACTGGGCGGAATCGCGCCGCCGCTCGCTAACACCTCGGCGACGACATTGAGCGGGAAGCCGCACCGCGAGCAATAGCGCACGTCAGCAGAAACTTGTAGCTGACCGCATTTTGGACAGTGCATCGGTAGAACTCCTTAATCGCGTTGATCAAACTTTGAGTGCCCGAAGGCTGTCGGCTGAAACACGACAAGTGATACGCCGCGGCGCGGCGCGTCGTCAAGCGATAACGTGGAGCGGGGGCGCGAAGTTCAAGTCATGTCGCAGTACCGCAAGTGTATTTAAATATGTGGCAGGAGTTTATCTGAAAACAGGCGGAAGGTGGCGAAGGCGCGCCCTTGATGATGCGCGGCGCGCACCAGTGTGTCGGCGATCATCTCGAACAGCGTGCGCATCTCGCCCGACGGCGCGGCGATTTGCTTCAATAGATCAGCGTCGCTT
>JALZJL010000361.1 GCA_030859785.1 Acidobacteriota bacterium | reverse complement strand
CGGTTGACCAAGCGATGTTGCCATGCCGGACGCAGGCAAAGCGCGTGGTCTCGGTCTTCGCATTCATCGCGCAGAAGAGTCGCTCCATCAAAGCTTTCGTCAAGCCATAGGTATTAGCGACGGGCGGTGCGGTCTTGTCGGTGGACATGCCGATGACGGTGGATACTCCCTTTTCCACGCAGACTCGCGCGACATTTTGAGAACCCAGCACGTTGATGTCAAGACACTCCATCGGCTGCAACTCTGCGAGGTCAACGTACTTCGTAGCGGCGGCATGCACGACCACATGGGGGCGGACTTCGGTGAACACGTCGCGGATAGACTCGATGTTCGTGACATCCATCGGCAGCGTCGGGCAGCAAGTGAACTGTTGTGCATCCATGTTGTGTTTGTTGTTCCGGCCCGTGAGCACGACGCGGTAATGGTCTTTGAGAGCCAGTCCCAGACGTTTGCCTAAAAACCCCGTGCCACCAGTGATCAGTACGGTTTGCTTCATCGTCGGATGCCTCGTTATGATCCGGTGCTAAGCAATACTAATTTCATGTAGCCAGGGTACCTCAACGCCGTGTGGAAACCAGTTCAGAGATCAGCCAGACCTTTGCTTAGGTGCAGCCTGGATTTGAGTCCCTCTCGAAGCCAAACAGGGATCAGGCTCGCCAGAATCTGCCGGCCGATCCTGAGATCAAAAACAAGGGCAGGTTGCAACATCAAGGCCCGGAGATAATGCTTGAGAGCCTCTGGATTCCTGCGTAGGTTGTAATTGTTATCTGCAACTCTCAGCATCCAGTTCGCGCGACTGACCCGGCGCAAAGAAGCCGGAATCGATTCAGATTCCGCGAGCAAGCGCAGGTGGCGGCGCGCCACCTCTAAGCCTCCCTCATAAATCTCCGTCATGTCAGTGTTGCCGCCGTGCATCCGATAAAGCAATACCTTCCCCTCGATGCAAGTCAGTTCGCAGGCCAAAGCCACGCGGAGATAGAAATCATAGTCTTCGCACGGCTCCAAAGTGCGATCGAATCCACCCACTTTTTGCAGACACTCGCGGCGCAGCAAAACCGCGCCGGGCAATAAAAAATAGCGGCCCGTGATGAGCGATGGGTAGGTCAACCCGCCCTCGCGACACGTTACCTGACTCGGTTTCAGCAGCCACAACTTTTCCAGTTGCTCATTAGCGAACTGTACCTGCCCGACAATCATGCCCGCCGCCGAACTTTGGGCGGCTGCGTAGAGCTGCGCCAGAGCGTCAGGGAACAGCAGGTCATCCGAATCCAAAAAGAGAATGAAGTCGCCCTGCGCCAGCGTAAATCCCTGGTTGCGCGCCGACGAGCGCCCGCTATTCGGCTGGTAGTGATAACGAAAATTCGTCGCGCCGCCGAAGGAGGCCAACATCTCTTTCGTGTTATCCGTCGAACCGTCGTCGACCACGATCACTTCATAGTGGGAGAAGGTCTGCGCAAACACGCTCTGCACAGTTTGCAGCGCCAGGGTCGCGCGATTGAACGTTGGGATAACCACACTGATTGCCGGTCGCAACATGGAAAACGATCCTCAAGAGATTGGCTGTCTCGCGCATTTAGCTGCCCGTGCGCGCCGGTCTCGCCGCCGGACTTTGAGCCGCGATCAAATCCCCCTGCACCATTTCACTGACTAACCCGGCGAACGTGTATTCGGGGCGCCAGCCCAATTCCTGTCGCGCTTTCGACGAATCGCCGACCAGCAGGTCTACTTCCGCCGGGCGCAAGAATCTCTCGTCAATCTTCACGTACTTCTGGTAGTCAAGATCGACTTCTCCGAACGCACACTCGCAGAACTCTCTGACGGTGTGCGTCTCGCCGGTCGCGACGACATAATCATCCGGCGCGTCTTGCATGAGCATCAAGTGCATCGCGCGCACATAATCTTTGGCGTGTCCCCAATCGCGTTGTGCATCGAGGTTGCCGAGCCGGAGTTCGTCGGTGAATCCGAGTTTGATCCTCGCCACCGTTGAAGTGATCTTGCGCGTGACGAACTCATGACCGCGCCGCGGGCTCTCGTGGTTGAACAGGATGCCGTTAGCGCAGTACATGTCGTAGGCCTCCCGGTAATTGCGCGTTAGGTCGAAGCCCGCCACCTTGCTGATGCCGTAAGGGCTGCGGGGATGGAAACTTGTCGTCTCGACTTGCGGCGCCGCCGCGACTTTGCCGAACATCTCACTCGAGCCTGCGAAGTAGAAGCGGCAGTGGGGGCGCAGTTCGCGCAGGGCCGCGAGCATGTAGTGTGTGCCGTTGATGTTGGTGTTCATCGTCGAAAAGCCGTCGCGGAAACTCTCAGCAACGAAACTCTGCGCTGCGAGGTGATAACACTCGTCAAAATCATGCTGACTCACGACATGGAAGATCGAAGGATAGCTCTCGATGCTTGCCGGATGCAGCGTTATCTTATCCAGCAGGTGTGCGAGACGCGCAAAACGGCGCTGCGGGTCTTCCAGCGCGACCCGGCGCACGAGGCCGTGCACTTCGTAACCCAAGTCCAGAAGGTGATCCGCAAGGTAGCTGCCGTCCTGCCCGGTAATCCCGGTGATTAAGGCTTTCTTTTTCATTCGGTTAACCGAGAGATTGATTCCGCCATACCGAATTCAAAATTGTGATCCATGCACAATCCAGCCGCCGCCGCCGGAAAGTTTTGCTCGTTAACCTAGCATCATATTAACCACTTCGCCTAAAGGTCGAGGTTGGGCAGCTTCCCAAATACCATAGTCATTTTCAGCCACACAGATATCTTCCTGACAAAGTTCAAGAATCTTCTCAGACCAGCTGGTCCACGACGCATCTACGACATGAAAACCCGGCGGCGGATCTATTGCGTACGTCGGGTGCCGGTCGCCGATCACCGGCACGCCCGCGCAACTCAGTTCTGCCAAGCGGGTCGGCACGCCAAACCCGAATCGTTGCGGAACAAGCACGGCAACGGCTCGCGCCAAGAGTTCGTCCATCTCTTCCTGTTCTACCCACCCCTTCAACTCGATGCCCGGTACCGACTCTCCTGGTGCTAATAAAGTATCTGTTCCTAGTCCGGCAACAACTATGCGAACCCCTTTAGGCAAACCCTGATCGCGCGCGTGCTGAATCAACCACTCGCATGACTTTTTGATCGGTCCGTACGACGCCGTGCCGATCAGGATAAACGACCCTGCCTCTTTTCTGGTACTCGCCCTTCTCTGCCGGATAGACATTAGTCGGCTGCGAATCGCGCCCACTGGCACATAAGGATAATATCGCGCCGTCAATCCCAATCCACCGATCAGCCCTGTTTCTAGTTTGGAGATGAACAGTCGTTCATCGCATTGAGCCAAAATCTGCAATTCATTTGCAAAATCCACCACCACGGCGTAGATTCCGGCCCTCTGTTTGCCGCCAACCTTGCCGGTTTGCATAGCTGCGAGATTGCTAGATATCAACTCAAAATTCTGACTGAAGGCATCAAGGTTCTGGGTACAACTAATCGTTGGGATTCCGTGCTTTTGGTTGATCGCGATAAGATCCGCGAACTCGGCGTGCTCCATCACACAAACGGCTGTGCCAAGATTCCTCACCTGTCGTTCGTAATAACTAAGAATGCTTGGATGTAATCCGGTAGCAAATTGCGTGGTCTGGATGAGCCGGTAAGGATTGTTGAGTATCCGCTTCGCTGTGCCGGCTCGGTGCGACGCCCATTGTTTGAGTCTGTGGCCGGTTCGAAGCGGATTCACCTGATCGTGATCGTTGTTCTTTGCCGACTGTTCCAACAGTTGGTGCTTAGTAAAAAGCAGCACCTGCCCTGGGCCGACTATTTGCTCCAGCTGATGAAGAATCTGATAGCTCCGATGTACGCCTCCGTGCCCGACCTCCGAAGGAGTCAGGGTGGTCACGTAGATCACTTTCTTTTCACCCATATCTTCTAATAAAGAGCTTTCAGACTAGAACATGTCAAACCGCTAGACAACTGTCGGCGAGGTCAGTGGAAAGTCGCCAAATCGTACTGTCCTGACCGGGGAATACCGAAGAGCCAAATCGGTACGCTCTTCGGTACTCGGCGACGAATCCCAAGGGCAGCTCGATCAGAAAATCGGGCAGAATTTGGCACGACCAGAGACAACGTCGTCAACGAGCAGGAATTACCCTTCTTCAATTTCCAGCGGTGTAAAACCAGACGACCTATGGAGTGGGAAAGCCGTGGCCCCATCGATCAGCAGGTTTAATGATCTGATACGAGGCCCGGCAGCACCGTCTGCGACGCCTTCGTAATGAAGTCGAGCCGTTTTCAGGAAAGATAGCGGATGGCAGCGAATGCTCGAATGGATACAGGGGGTGGAAGAGCCAAGTGGGTTGAGGGTCAGCTGGACGTCGAAACGCGTCAGGCGGCTAGTTTTGAACGCGCTCGGTGATCGCAAGAGTGGGAACTTCAAAACCCAGGCCAAATAAAAAGACTTCCCCGATTATCTCCAGGAGTTCCGTTCATCAAACCTGCGGAACAGGTAGTCACTCACCCCTCGAGCGACCGAGCGGCGAATCTGTTTTCTTTCAAGCGTAGGCATATTTCCATCTAACAAAACAGCATAGAGAGCCCTTTTCAGAGCTGAAAAATAAAGTCGCGGTCTTTGACGTCGAGAAAAAGCCCGTTCAATCCACAAAAGGTTATTCCTGCTATAGTAGTACCAATACAAGGGTGAAAAAGTCTTACCAAAACTAGCCGATGCCTTGTGCCACAGTCGAGCATCAGCCACGAACCTCAACTTGTATCCCAATTTTCTTGCTCTCATGCTCCAATCTAGATCTTCAAACAAAAGAAAGAATTTTGACTCAAACAGGCTGATTTCTTTGAGAACACGCGAACGGAAGAGAATTGCGCAACCCGTAACCCACTCTGTATCACACGAGAAAAACTGCGGGCCATCCTGTTGGCCCATACCTACATGCTCAGGCACGCCACCTGGACTCAGCGTTCCTCCCGCGAAATATATCGTCGTTGGGGAGTCCAGGAACAAAGCCTTCGGAGCTGCCGCGGCCGCATTCGGATGCGCATTCAGATCTGCAACCAGATTCGCCAGGCAATAAGGATCGAGGACGGTATCGTTATTTAGAACGAAGGTATACTCGAAACCTCGTTTCAAAGCGCGCTGCAAGCCTACGTTGTTGCCGCCAGCGTAGCCAAGATTCGCACCGGTTTCTATGATTTCGGCCTCGGGAAAACTCTCTCTTACAGCAGGTACGGAATGGTCAATCGAGGCATTGTCAACCAGCATCATATGGACGACGATGTTCTCTTGCGCCCGTACACTCTTCAGACATGAGAGTGTGTCATCCTTGCCGTTCCAATTGAGAACGATCACCGCTACTTCCGGTAATGATGTGGGCATATATTGAGTATTCTACACAAATCGTTGAGGCGGCCCTCAGTTTTTGCATTTTAAGAATATAGAGGCACTCCCTGCTTGACGAAGTAAACGCCTCCGAGTTTTATTTAGGTGAATCTTCAGTTGCCGCTAAAGCCTGGGAGATGGCAACCCCATCCCGGATTGAGATTTATAACTGTTCCGTCGGCCAAACCACCGCCGCTGCTCCAGCTAGTGCGCGCCGCGCCCTAAGCCGACGCGCCCTTCCGCCCGAGACTCTTGACCATTTGAGTGAAGGAAGAAGCAATCATCGACCTCAGACGCCGCTCCGAGACGATCGGCGAGGCCAGCGCGCAGACAAGCAACTTCATCCGCCACCGCCACCTCCGCTCGGCCTGCGCCGCTCTGGCGAGGTGCCACGCGCCCTGCAGCGAGCTTCCGCGCGATGCCTCTTTGATTCCGAGAGTCACTTCGTCGGCGACGCTCAACTCGCGGTTGAGCGCCAGCAGCTCCTCGTCGTCAAGCGACGCCTCCAGTTTTTTTCGGATGAGGAGCCTCGCCCTGTACATCCGTATCCGGTTCTGGCTCGAGCTTGTTGAGTGCATCCTCACCAGCGCCAGGGTGTCCTGAATTTCAACGAACTGAAAATGTGCCCCCGCCAGGGCGCAACGCAGCCAAAAATCCCAGTCCTCCGCTGGAGGCAATCTTCGATCGAAAAGGCCAACGTCGTCCACGGCATTCCGCCTGATCAATGGTGAATTAATGACCATAATATTCGAGCGCACAAGCGGGAGTAAAACGTCTCTGCCAACTCCTGAGGCTTCAGGCATCCATGGCGAGTTATCTTTGCCCATCGAAAACAGGCGCTCGTGAATATTTTCGGAACTGAAATACCGCACGCTACTATAAACAATATCGACTTCGGAGTGCTGCTCAAGATACATCACTTGCCGTTCAAGTTTGTACGGCTCAATGAGGTCATCAGCATCCAGAAACTGCACATACTTACCGGTGGCATGCTGTAGACCATGGTTTCTCGCCGCCGCTTGCCGTTGGTTTATCTGGTGAAGATATTTAATCCGGGGATCGTCTCTCGCATAGTCGGCTACGACCTGCCGAGTGTCGTCTATTGAATCATCATCTACTACTACACACTCCCAATTCTGATACGTCTGCGCCTGCAGATTTTCTAAGGTTTGACTGATGAACTGCCCATAGTTGTAGGTCGGGACGATCACGCTAACGAGCGGAAGCGACGGCGCCACACCGACGAACATTTCCGCCTCTGGGTCTTTAGCGACGACCACTCTTTAAGAACCCCACGAATTTAATTCATCTTGTGACCCCACACTCTGAGGCAGCTTCCCGGTTTCGCCCGTGGAGCGGCGGTCAACGATTAGGTGCTCCCAGGGTGGGTCACAGATCGGGTTGTGTATCAGCCACTCCCACGCTCTAACAACTCTATAAACTTCGCTCGCGCTGTGGCAATACTGAAATCGGTTCGCGCCCGCTCCCAAGCACGTGCGCCGAGTTCGTGTTGCAACTCCTTGTCGTTCAAGACTTGTTCGATAGCCTCCGCCAGCGCCGCCGGATTTGTGCGGTCCACAACCACGCCACAGCGGTGTTCGCGGAAGTACCACGCCGGGAATGAATCGGGGGGCGCGTGTACTAGGACGGGGCGGCGTGTGGCTAAATACTCGCCCATTTTAGCTGGCGCAGCGGTTCGGACGAGGTCGGGGTAAGGTGAATTGAACGCCAGTGGCAGGAAGAGCAAATCCGCCTGCTGCTGAATTCGCGGCATCTCAGAGAGGACATGGTGATTATGGCAGACTATTGGTCCGCTAATATTTGCTGCCGCAAGTTCTTCGAGTGAGCGCGCAGTATAGAGGTGCAGCTTTACATCCTTGCGGCCAAGCAGTTCGAGAGCCGCCAACAAACTTCGGAACGCATCATAGTGCGCCTCATAAATATCCCCCGTATAAACGATCTTCACGTCGCTGTTCGCCGTGGCGGTAGGTGGGAACAGCGCCGACTCGTAGTCGGAAATGTCGAACGAGTTGTGGATGACTTCGGCCTCGACGCCGTGTCTCCTGCGCAGGTCGTCGCGAACCAGCTCGTTGGGCGCGATGACGCCCGCGGCCGTTCTGAGTAGCGTCCGCTCCAGTCGCCGCGCCCAGAAGCGCGCTGCTGGGTTAGCCCATTCGCGGTATGAGTAGTGGTCAAAGAGGTAAGCGTAGAAAGGAACGCCTGTCAAACGCGCTGCGAGGTAGCCTGCGGGCATCAGCGCCACCTCTCCGGTGCAGGTTACGATCGCCTTGCACTTCTCCCGGCGAACAATGCCGGCGATTCGCCGGCCCCACTGACCAACTATCAGCGGAAAGTTGAGGCCCTCGCGCAGGTGTTTGAGGCCATAGCGGCTGCCGCGCGTGAGCTGACGGGGCCGGGGCAGGTGGTAGTAGTTTGTGGGCAGTCTCTGTGTGAACGCATTCCGCGTGGGGACGTCGTGGCGCAAATTCGAGACAAGACAGTAGTCGCGTGCGTCAAGGCCGCCGAGCAGACGGTAGAGCACCATCGACTGGCCGGAGGTGGAGGGCGGCAAGGATTCTGAGATGAGCGCGAACTTCATTCGTTGCAGTCGGCCGCCCGCGCAAGTTTTCGCTGCAGCCGATGGATAATCATCGGGTACGCAGATTCTGAGGACGGCAAAACGTTGGAAATGAGGGCAAACTTCATCTTTTCCAGAAACGCGTCTCCTGCGCGGCATCTCAGATCAGGGCATTCCAGGGGCGTAGCTCACTATCTGTCGGTCCGGCGGGTGGGGAGTAGGCCAACAAAATCTTAACCACTGTCCGGCTCACGTGCTCCGCCAGGTATTCGGGCGGCACGGTCCACTCAGTTTTCTGATCGAGCACCGTGCGGACGCAGCGCAGTATCGTCTCCGAATCCGCCCCGCTCAGCATGTTGCTGCCGCACTCGATCGTCTCGGGACGCTCCGTCACATCGCGAATCGTGACGTTGGCCACCTTGAAGATGCAACACTCCTCCTGCACCGTGCCGCTGTCGCTCAATACGCAAAATGCATTGCGCTCCAGCGCGATGAAATCAAAGAGTCCGAATGGCGGCTGGAATTGAATTTGCTGATGAGCTGTGGCGTCAAGCCGCAAGCGTTCCATGGCGGCGCGCGTGCGCGGGTGTGTACTGCAGATCATCGGCATACCGTACTCCCGCTGCAAAGCCTCCAGTGACTGGATTAGGGCGCGCAGGCGCCACTCGACGTCAACGTTCTCCGCCCGGTGCATTGTCACCAGAAAATACTTGCCCGGTTCCAGTCCGTTCTCCTTAAGCGTCGTTGATTGACGGATTGGTTGGTCGTAGTGCTCGATTACTTCACGAATTGGGTTTCCGGTGACGAAGATGCGGCGCCCCTCGATGCCTTCGCGTAGCAGGTTCGCGCGGCTCCGTTCGGTGTAGGGCATCAGCACGTCGCTACTGTGGTCTACTATGCGTCGGTTGATCTCCTCCGGCACCCGATCGTCGTAGCAGCGGTTCCCCGCCTCCATGTGATAGACCGGAATGCCGAGTCGCTTAGCCACAATGGCTGAGAGAGCGCTGTTTGTGTCTCCGAGCAGCAGCACTCGGTCGGGACGCTCGGCAACCATCACGCGCTCGCACTCGGCGATGATCTTTCCTATTTGCTCGCCGAAACTCTCGCCGCGCACGCCCAGGAAAAGATCGGGTTGCCGTACTCCGAGTTGCCGGAAGAAAACATCGCTCAAGCTGGGGTCGAAGTTCTGCCCTGTGTGAATCAGGACGTGATGTTCGCAGAGACGGTCGAGATGTTCGACGATACGGCTGAGGCGGATAATCTCCGGGCGGGTGCCCAGGATGGTCATAATCTTCATGCGAGCATATCTTCCTCATACACAAACCGATCAGCGACCATTAGCTTGTGCGCTCGCAGAAGCTCAGCCACCTGTTCACGGCTCATCAGATCGTCACTGGAACTATATTCTTTCCCGATGGGGCTGGCAGTTTGCTCGGCGGATCGAAGTTCCGGCAGCATCGGCTGAATGACATAGTAATTTTCCCGTTCCACACTGCGGTAAGCTTCCTCTTCTGAGATCAAAATTTCGTGGACTTTCTCGCCGGGTCGTATGCCCGTCACGATCGTCGCGATAGGCTTGTCGCCAACGAGCGCAGCCGCGATGTCCGTCACCCTGGCCGAAGGCACGCGCGGTATATAGGTCTCGCCTGGTTCAGCCTCTTTAAGCGCAGCAAACACGGTGTCCACGGCCTGTTCCAGGCTCAGTAGGAAGCGAGTCATGTCGGAGGTGGTAATGGTGACAGGTCCACCCTGTTTGATCTGCTCGTGGAAGAGCGGAATGACCGAACCGCGAGAGGCCAGCACGTTTCCGTAACGGACGCAGATGAAGCGCGTGCCATTACCATCGAGATTGGCGCGGACGAACAGTCGCTCTTGCACCGCCTTCGTCATGCCCATGACGTTGACCGGCTTGCACGCTTTGTCTGTGGAAACGCCGACTACCGTCTGGACTGGCAGTTTACTTTGGCGGATCGCGCGGATAATGTTCTCCGCCCCCATCACGTTAGTCTGCACCGCCTCGTAAGGGAAATACTCGCATGAGGGTACCTGCTTCAGCGCGGCGGCGTTGAATACCACGTCTGCGTCGCGGAGTGAGGTCGCGACACTGTACAGGTCGCGCACGTCGCCGATCTGAAACCGCAGCACACGTTCGAAATTATGGTAAATGACTTCATCGGTAGGTGACCGCAGGCGCTGGAATGCGAGGCGCATCGAGTGTTGCTTGGCTTCGTCTCGCGAGAAGACTGTGACTTGTTTTGGTTGACCAATCTCTCCTGAAAGGATCCGTCGCACCAGCACTTTGCCGAGCGAACCTGTTCCCCCTGTTACCACTACTCTCCTATCAGCCAGCATGATTTCTCCTAATCTCCTCGTAGGGAGTAGTGTCCTGTGCCATCTGCCTGATCATTTCCAGCCACGGCCGGGGAGCGAATCCAGTGGCTTGCCGAAATCGTCCATCGTCAAGGCTGCGGTCGCAAATGAAGGTTTCGTCCGGTTCGATCTGGACGTCCAGCTCGTAAGTCTGCTTCACTAGCGAGAGCAAATCGAATTTGTTGATGGAATCAGCTGCCACGTGCCAAGTGCCCCGCAACTGGGGGTGATCGGCAATGATGTCGCCAATAACATCCGCGAGCGCGGCAGTTGTGAAACCGCTAAAAACTGCCCGCTTAAACCCGCGCACGGTCTTGCCTCGTTGAGCTAGGAACCACTCGATGAGGCCGTGTGAACTCTGAAGCTCACGTCCGATCATCGAGGTGCGGAGGGTCAAACAATTCTCGTAGTCTACCTCGCCGAGCACTTTTGTTCGTCCGTAAAGATCCTGCGCGTCGGTCAAGTCATCCTCGCGATAGTTCCCTGTACGACCCGAGAACACGCAGTCAGTGCTCAGGTGGATCAACCGAGCACCTGAGTCGCGGCAAAGATTCGCGAGGCGGTGCGGGAAGAGTGAATTGACCGTGATACTTGCCACAGGGTTGTTCGCCGCCGCATTCTGCTTGACGATGCCAACGCTATTCACGACTACTTCAGGTCGGACTTGTGCGAACGCCTTTGCGACCGTGTCGAATTCCTCGACGAACACGCCCTCCAGCATGCGCGACTCGTCGAGGATTCCCAAGCAAATAGGAAAACGGAGCGCCCTGCGAAAAGTCGCGTGAGTTTCGAAGCGCGGCGCGCATGTCTGCCAGAGCTTGTGGCCCAACATTCCCGAGCCGCCGAGTATCAAAACCCTCATAGATCGTTCAATCTTTAATCTCTGCGCCAGAGGTCAGACCCACTTAGGCACCGAGTTCGTCTTGGTAATAACCACGAAACCACTCGATAGTCCTCCGCAGTCCCTCTTCAAGGCTTACTTCAGGTTTCCAACCGAGGGTCTCACGCGCGCGCGTGCTGTCCGCATACATGCGCCAAATTTCAGTCGGGCGATACGGGAGCGAGCCAATCGCTGCTTCATATGGCAATAGAGTTTTCCGGCGTATTTCGTGATGGCATACGGCGAAATAGGCCGAGGGCTCATCGTTTCGACAAAGGGAACCTTCGACTGATGACCGTACACTTCGGAGGTGGACATGTAAATGAACTTTTCAACGCTGCTGCATGTATCGAGGAGGTTAGCCGTGCCTTTGGCGTTCACATCGAAACACTCTTCCACCTGCACGAAGCTGTGTCCGACGTGATTGTACGCCGCGAGGTGGAAAAGCACTTCAGGCGGAAAGTCGCGCAACCCTGCTTCGAGCGCGCCGCGGTTGCGTAGATCTGCTTCGATGATACGCAGGTCGTCCCAGCAGTGGCGCAACCGCTCGCTCTTCATGACGTTTCCATAGCGAACTGGGACAGCAACTTCCGCGCCTTTGTCGAGAAGTCGGTTGACGAGATGAGACCCAATGAAGCCCGAACCGCCGGTAACCAGAACGCGCTTATTTTTCATTTCGTCTGACCGTCCATGTACGTAAAAAATTCAACCATCTCAACCTCGGCGTCAGCCCGATCTTTCTCAGTGTTAACGGTGAAATGCTTGCCGGTGTGCCGATAAGCATAAAGCCCACCGGCTTCTGCCAGGGCCGAGAGGAACGCGGGCATGTCCGAGCCGGGCCTGAGATATGCGAAAGCCTCCGGTTCGCAGAGGATGAAGCCGATGTTGATCCAGTAGGGCAAGGCCGGCTTTTCATCGAACGCTGAGACGCGCTTTGTTTCGTCGAAGTGAACGATTCCGAAGGGACTGCGAAGGGGGTAGGTCGTGAGTGTCGCCAAGGCGCCGCTGGCGGCGTGGCTTTCGCACAAATCTTTGATGTCAACATTTGCCAGGGTGTCACCATAACATACCAGTGCTTTTCCGGTGACGTGCTTCCTGGCGTCGAGGATGCGGTCTGTCATACTGGCATCGCCGGAGTTGACACACGTTATATCCCGGAACAGCTCGCGCGGCTCATCCAAAAACCTTTCGATGGCCTCGGCTTTATAGCCGACGCAGGCTACGAAACGGGAAACGCCCTCCGCCGAAAGATACCGCAACAAATGATACAAAAGCGGTTGTCCGTTAAGCGACACCAGGGCTTTCGGCATCGTCTCTGTGAACGGCCGCAGTCGCTCACCCTTGCCGCCACACAGGAGAATGGTCGTTAGATCAGACATTGAAGAATCGCCGCCGTGCTTCAGTATTCATGCTAGTTAGCTTCCATCTTGCTCACAGTGGTCGCTTTTGCCTTGGCCATTGTTTTGTACATCTCAATGGTCTGCGGCTGAATCACTGATTTATCGAGACGCTCCGTAGTCAAGCGAGCGTTAATCTCGGCGGCGCGGTCCACCATCGTGTCGTCGGTCAAAGTGCGTCTGAGGGCCATGGCCACCTCCTCCGGCGATTCTGGGTGAACCAACAAGCCGTTCACTTCATTCTTGATCCACTCGTCACCGCAGCCCGTGTTCGACTGAATCGGAAATGATCCCATAATCATTGCTTCCAGCAAAGACGTGCTGATGGCGTCGCTGATGCTCAGACCGATCGACACATGGGCACTACCGTGCAATCGCAGTATGTCGTCGTGCGCCGACTCCGCCGAATCGAACTCCAATGGTATACCCGTTTTCTGACTGAGCAGTTCGGCAGCGAGCTGGACATCACTAGACGCCAGATAAATACTCACGCGGTAACCCTCCAACAACTCTGCGCACAACTCGATGGCCCGCAATCCGACCAGCGCCCGTCCAGCCCAGTTCTGATATCCCTTCAAAACCACGTGGCGCTTTGAGGAGGGCGGCCCGGGCTGCCGCAGCTTGCGCATCTGGTCGATTTCAAATCCTCCCGTGACCGGAAAAACCGGCAGCACCTCGCCTTTGAACCCAAACTCTCGTGCCAGCCTCACATCGCGTACGCATTCGCAATGATAATAATCGCACGCCGCCATGATCGCCTTGATCTTCTCCGCGTGTGCGGCAAGGCGACCGAACAGCGAGATGTCGCTGCCCCAGTTACTCACAGCCCATGTGGGGAAGTCCCTCGCGGCGAAGTGCTGCCTGGCGTTTAGGGTCAAATAGCCGGCGCCTTGCATCTCGAGAGAGTGCACGATGTTCGGTCGGAGTTTTCGTATTAGGCGAGCTAATCTCCCGGAGCGATCATGCCACGAGGGAGCGATCTTCTCGACTAGCCTGCTAGTAAGGTAGGCACCCCTGTTGAAAGGCCATGTGCCGACGACCTCAAGGCTTGGATCGACGTCGCGGGGCCGTCGAGTCAGGAATTGGTGCACTGTCACGTTCTGCAGCCGAGGGTGCGGCTGCAGGTCGTGAACGGGAAATAAATGAATATCCCATCCCTGCTCGCTCAGCTGGTTAATCCAACGGCAGGTGTGAATGCTGTTCGCCATTGCCACAAAGAGAATTCGCAACGGCCTCATCCCCTTTGCGGCTTGGCCAACAAGTGACAGCGTGAGGTTGAGCCAACGTCCACGTTCACGATCCTTAGCTCGTACTCAAGGGAGCCCAGAAGCTTGTGGGTCTCGAACATAGTCACGATGTGGTGGATTTCAATCAGCAACGTGGGGCGCATGTCAGCCAGCATTTGGACGCTGCCCTGCAGCACCATCAGCTCCGCTCCTTCAACGTCCATCTTTATAAGCGCAGGGGCGGGCAGCTGCTCAGTGCTCACCAGCGTGTCGGCTCTCACCGTGTCGACGGTTATATGCTCGAAAGACTCGTAGACGGATGGAGCCTCCGGCGCCATCGCGCTGGTCATATGGCTGCCGGAGCTCTGACCGGTCTCGATACTCGGGCTGAGCAAGAAAGTGGTTTGCCCATCCTCATTGGCGAGAGCTTTGGTGACGATCACGATCCTGGATGCAAGGTCGGGATTCTTCTCCAAGTTCATCTTGACGCGTTCGACGTTGTAAGGATTCGGCTCAAACGTCACGACCCGACCCGCCGAGCCCACAAGTGCGGCGAAGGCCAGTGCATGGTAACCGACGAACGCACCGATGTCCCAGACGGTCTTTCCCTCGTAGCCGTCTTCGCCCAGCGAATCAAAGATGAAAGGCTCGTAGTCGCCTGAGGCCAAAGCTCGCCACGATGGGGTGTCGTCGGCGATGAATAATTCGCGACCAGCAAGCGGACCCGCGGAGATCTCAACCCATCGGGGGCTGCTTGGCGCCTGCGCTGAAGGAGAGTGTCTCTTGAATATGGAGCGGACGATCGATTTACGCATGCTTCAGTTGGAGTCCCATGGGAGAACCGCAGCAACGATTCCGGTGCGCTTCACGCTTAGTCCCTCGTTGCGATAGCTCTCTACTTCGTTCACATCGAACCATGTTTCACGCGAGAGCCAGAACAACTCTGCGTTCGGCAACATATAGGCGAACACAGCTTCATAAGTACCCCCCGGCAGGAACCTCTGCGGAACACGCACCGAGACTGAGCGGGTCGCGCCGGGCTGAAGCGGAGGGTTTTTCGGGTCGTCGCGGTAGAAGGTGTTGAAGATCGTAAGCCCACCACTGGTCATGATCTGAAAGGCGAATGTGTGCCCTTCACCCAACGGGGCGTCGAGATGCAATCTAAAGACGATCTCGTCCTCGAAGGTGATGATCTCGCCCGGCAACTTCCCCGCGGCATATACCTCGACCAACAACGGTTTCGGTACACCCGCTTGCTCTCGCAAAAAATGCAGCTTGAAGCCCGAAAGGTTGGGCTCTCTCAGGAGTTGCAGAGCCTTCTCGATGGTAGGAGCCGGCAACCCGTCCTCCCTTACTTCACCCTGCTCGAGTAGGAGGCAGCGCATGCATAGCGCTTTGACAGCCTCGATGTTGTGGCTCACGAATAGGATAGTGCGGCCCTGGCGGGCTATGCCACCCATCTTGGCGAGGCACTTCTTCTGGAAACCTGCATCGCCTACGGCGAGCACTTCGTCTACGAGCAAAATCTCAGACTCCATGTGAGCAGCTACGGCAAACGCCAGCCTCATGTACATTCCACTCGAGTAGCGCTTGACGGGTGTATCGAGATATCGCTCGATCTCGGCAAAACTCACAATCTCGTCGAAGCGACGCAGGATATCAGCGTTACTCATGCCCAGGATGGCGCCGTTTAGAAAGATGTTTTCCCGGCCCGTCAACTCAGGATGAAATCCCGTACCGACTTCGAGCAGGCTACCGACCCTTCCGTACAACTCGACGCGCCCGCTTGTGGGCTCGGTAATGCGCGTTAGTATCTTCAGGAGAGTTGACTTGCCCGCGCCGTTGCGCCCGATTACGCCGATCACCTCGCCGGGAAAGACCTCAAAGTTGACACCGTCCAAGGCCCACACATCCTGCTTGCCGCCGGTCCTTCCATTCAGGCGACGTAGCGGAGCAGTCACGGCCGCGGTAAGAGTCTCGCGCAGTGTGCGGTAGGATGCCGCACGCGCACCGATGCGGTACCGCTTGCTTAGGTCTTGAACTTTGATTATCGGTTTCATGTGTCTTTAGACAATATCGGCGAAGTCTTTTTCCATACGCCGAAACTCGAACGCAGAATAGACCAGCACGGCGAGTGTGATTGAAGTCGCAAGAGCGAGCGCGCGCCAGTCGAAGGGATGTCCGAATAGGGATGCCCGGAAGCCCTCGATGAAGCCCGACATCGGGTTGAGCAAAAGCAACCAGCGCCACTTCTCGGGCACCACGCTCGAGGGGATGATGACTGAAGAGATGAAGAGCCAGAGTTGCATGATGAACGGTATGGTGAACCGGACGTCACGATACTTCACGTTGAGCGCCGACAGCCACATGCCAACGCCGAGGGCAAACACGGTGGTAAAGACAACCAGCCCCGGCAACAGCAACAGATGACGTGTGGGCGACACGCCGTAATAGAACATAAGGCCAACGAGCAGAACGAACGCCAACAGAAAGTCTACGACGCAAGCGCCCACCGATGCCGCGGGCACGATCATGCGGGGGAAGTACACCTTGGTTATTAAGTTCGTGTTGTTTACCACACTGTTGCCGCTGCCGGACACGGCGTTTGAGAAAAACGTCCAGAGTACCAAGCCGGCCAATGCGAACAGCGGATAGGGGACTGCACCAGTGTCAATTCCCGCGAGTCTGCCGTAAAAGATGGTGAAGACCATCATCAAAAAGAGCGGCTGCAAAATGGCCCAGCCCGCGCCGAAGACCGCTTGCTTATAGCGCACCTTGACGTCGCGCCACGTCAGAAAATAGAGCAGCTCCCGGTAGGCCCACAACTCGCGAAAGTTTAGAGCCAGCCAGGATTTGCTGGGCTTGATGATAACTACTGGCTTGTCGGGCAGGAAGGATTTGGTGTCGAGTGAAGGCGATGTGACTGCCGCGTTTTGTGCCGGATCAGTGTTGTCGAACCTATCAGCCCTTTCCTTGGTAGCCGAATTCATTAACCTCGTAATTCAGCGCACCCTTCGAGTACGATTCTCAAAATGCTCGGCTCGAACTTTCGATTGCGATGCTGCAAGCAAGCTTAACTAAACTGGCGGCTGAAGAGAAAGGTCAGTTTAGTCGGGCTTTCGAAGGCCGTCAAGCCAGGCTTCAGTCTTAAAGCATGCACTAGCGAAGGCCGTTCAGCAGGAAGGTTCTAGAACAGTAACAAGGATCCCAACGCTCGATAAACAGATCTCCCTGCTGCCATTCCAGCGATGGCAGCAGGGAGTGTTTCTAAGGGCATTGACTTAAGCAACCCTATTGCTTAGTTAAATCAAGGCCGGCAGGCTGGTATCGGTTCCGTTTTCGAAAATCAGATTGTCGCCCCACGACCGTACATTGGCTGGCGTGCTTATGCTGGTGGCACAGTTTGTAATGTAGACATCGGAGATTCGCGCGCCGCCGACCGCGGCGTTAATCCCGGTGGTGTTGTGACTGAGATTGGTGTGGTCGATGTGCGCGATCGGTGTGCCGGCCGACAGGTGGACCCCGTTGCCGACGCCAGTCCCGAACATCAGTGTGAGTGAAGATCTTGACACGGTCGCCCGGGTTACGCCACCAGCCATGTTGAGACCATTTCCGCATCTCGCCATACTGACATTGTCAAGTACAGCGGTCGCCGATCCGCCACCAGTAGCATTCATGATGATACCGGAGCCGAGGTTGTCTGATGACGGAGTCCCGCACCGTTAACTGGGCGTTAGAAGCGGTAGCACTAATCCGCATGTCTATACCGTGACCAGTGCCGCCTTTAAAACCGAAGATCTGGCAGTTTTCCACGGGCACAGCCTTGCCTGAAAGGAACCGAATACCGTTGGTACCGTTTCCCGCCCCATTGATTGATAGGTTCCGAAGCGTAACGATGATCGTGTTGGGTGATGCCGTCAAACTGTCATTGACGATCACACCGTTGGTGAGGCTGGCGAGGATGGATCCGTAACCTTGACCTGTAGTGCCTTCAATCGTCATGGACTTGGTAATGGTGACCGCTCCAAAACCGCCCGGATCGAGCGTGCTGATCTCACCGTGAGCCGCGGTCTTCGAGATGGCACCCGCGCAAGTCTTGCAAGGCGCGGTGCGGCTGCAGGGATTAACGTCGTCGCCAACACCTGATACCCACGTACGAGTGGCTTGCGCTTGCGCTAGCGACGCGAAAGCTAGCGTGAAAATGACTACTGCTACTGCATTTACAGTGAACCTAAACTTATTCATTGAAGTCTCCTTTTCCGTTGAAGTACTGGGGGGCCAACTGTAGACACGGATAAGTTCCGGCCACTGTTGAACCGAGTCTCCCCATTGTTGATGAGAGATATGCCATCAAAGCCCTAGATAATTCCCGAGCAAAACGACGACCTTTTAAATGGTCGGGCTGCGTATAATCCTTTCCGGCGCAGCCCGTCCGCTGGTTAATCCGCTTACCTAAACTTGAAGTTAGCGTGATGTTCACTGCCGTCGTTCAGCTTCACAACTAACTGACGACAAGTACCCGCCCCAAGAGTTCTCAGTTTTCTAAACGTAATGGTATTGGTCGGATCCTGATTGATAGCTAAGACTGCTCCCTCCGGCCGTGACAGTTTCTGCCACATCACTCTCCGTACCGGTTCCGCAGTCGTACCCGACAGTGTAGGGTGAGTTGGCGGCAAAGATATTCAAGCCCTTGTCTCCGCTTAGGCTGAATTTCACTGGAATCGCTCTACCAGCGTTTACGACATTCACTGTCGGTGGATTGTTAACCGGCGAGAAGAATCCGGCCGTGATTGTTGGCGGAGTAGTGTCGTTAATTGTAAACACTACCGTGTCGCTAGCGGTATTGCCGGCGCTATCTGTCGCCGTGACCGTAACCGGATGTGGGCCTGAGCCTACGAGCGTTCCGGCCGCTGGACTTTGCGTTACCGTTACCGTTGCAGTGCTGCAATTGTCGGAAGCAGTCGAGGCGGCAGCGTAATCCGGGACTGCCGCTCGGCAGCTTGCATCTGCTGAAGCCGAACTATCCGCGGGGTGCTGTGATTGTCGGCGCGATATCGTCGATTACAGTAATGTCTGGACGGCGTTTGCGGTATTACCGACAGCGTCCCTTGCGGTGTATGTACGAGTTATGATCAAAGGATCGCTGGCAGAGCCGGCGCCCGTTGTGCTGTCGACACCGTTACCGTTACCGCGCTGCAACTATCCGCTGGCGGGCCCGGTTGAGGCTCACCGTTTACGATAACCTCAGGGCCTGTGGCTTGGGATGGATCCGCCACAGGGTACCTCACTCAGACAAACGTAAGTAGCGTTAGCAGGCGCAAAAATCACCGGAGGTCCATCGGTCACAACAACAACTTGAGTATCGGTGGCAGTGTTACCC
>JALZJL010000335.1 GCA_030859785.1 Acidobacteriota bacterium | reverse complement strand
TGGTTGCAGGCTCTCGCCAACCGTTTCGCGACCATCCCGGATCAACTGATCGGCGGTCGCACGCTCAATGCTTTGGACGACAATCTCTGTTCGACGGCCAGTCAACTGCTGATCGATTATCTCTATGGTAAACATATTATTTATATCTCGTCCACAAATAGCGCGCGTCTCCCTGTTCCGTGGGGTATCAGACGGATTGGGATCAAGGAATTTTCGGCCGGCACGAGGAGCGCCCGTCATCCGTGACGAAGTTCAGGCAGTCCTGGTCGCTGATGCCCGTTCCGTGACCTGTGTTATCCTCGGCGCGCTCAAATAAGCAACTGCGCGAAAGTTTACCGGGATGAAGGATGAATGGAGTAAACGTGAGATGTGAGATGCTAGATGTTAGTCAAGACACGCCAGTGATGTTGCCAACATCTAATATCTAACATCTGTTCCGACTGGCTGCCACCTTTGCCTTTGACCTTGTTTACTTTTGCCTTTCTGCTTAACTCCCCTAATGAAAGATTCGAACGCTTGTCCACACTTCATTTTGAATTGAGGAGAGACTGTCATGCACGTCAAGAAACCATCAATGGTAATTCCCAAAGGACTGACGCTCGCGCTCGTCGTGCTCGGTGGCGCCGCCGCTTGCCAGCAGCCGCCGGCGGCGAACGTCAACACCAGCGCGGTCAACGGCAACCTTCAAACAACCGTCAACGTCAACTCGGCGACGCTGCCGACCGAGAGCGCGGTCATCAACACGCGCGAACCCGAGCGATACCGCGCGAACGTCGTCGTCACGCAGGCGCAGACGACCGGGCAACAGGCTCAGGGCATATCGCTGCCCCCGCTCCAGGTGGCGCGCAACGGCACCGACCGTCGCTACTCGATCAACGTCCCACCGGTCGGCGAGATTATTTTCCTCGACCGCGCCGACAAGCGTTACATCATCATGCCGTCGCGTAAGCAGTATGCCGAGATCACGCCGGAGATGACCGGGCTTGATGTGCGCTCGATGACGCCGGGGCAGATGGTCATGGCGTTGCAAAAGCAGCGCGGCGTGCAGGAGGCCGGCGAAGAGCAGTTGAACGGTCGCACCGTCACCAAGTATCGCTACGCGGCGACGGCGCGCACCGGTTCGCAGGCCGGCGATATTTCCTCCGAGAACTTCATCTTCGTCGATAAAGAGACCGGCCTACCGCTACGTATCGAGGGCTTCGGCCAGTCGAGCGGCAACGTGCAGGGCGTCAGCGGCGGCAAGTTTGTGGTCGAGATGCGCGACGTTCAAACAGAAGTTAACCCGGCGGACTTTGAGTTGCCGACCGGGTATGAGGTGCTCACCGCCGAGCAGTTGAAGCAACAGGCCGCTGCCATCGCCGGGTTCCTTCAAATCTTTATGAGTGGACTGACGCAGCAGATGTCGGGCGGCAGCGGCGCGACGCCGATGATGAGTCCGAGTGCCACAGCGTCACCCGCGCCGACCACGACGATGTCACCGACGATGTCACCCACCACCAGACCGTAAACGGAGAGACTTTAGATGCGATACCTTTTAACCTTGCTGATCGGGGCCGTCGCGGGCGCCGCGCTCGTCTACTATTTGCTGGTCGGCGTGGCGCGCATTGAAAAGCCGCCCGGCGAACCGGTGCGCGCCCCGGAAGCGGGCGGCAGTCCGCCGGGCACTGCGGTGCTGACGCTTGACGAGCAGTTCTTCGGGACGCTCTTTGAGACGATCTTCCGCGACTTGAACGCGCCGACATTCAGGCTGGCTGCCGCGGCAGGAGTCACCCCGTTTGACCCGGCTGAGGCGGCGACGGGCGTCCGCTTTATCAAAGCGCAGGGCGGCTGCGAGAGCCAGATCGTCGTGGCCCCGGAAGGCAGCGGCGTGCGCACCGGCGTGCGTTTCCAGGACGGGCAGATGATCGCGCCGATGGCCTTTAGCGGCAGCTACAACGCCTTCGGCAATTGCGTGCCGATTCGTGGCTGGGCACAGGCCGATATTGCCCTTAACTTTAATCAGGCCGATCAAACAGTCTACGGCCAGATCAACGTGCAGGGCGTTAATCTTGAAGGCGTGCCACCGTTCTTCGGCGGCATCGTCACGCAGTTTGTGCAGAACTCAATTAACCAGCGCGTCAACCCACTGATTATCATGCGCGGGCAGCAACTGACGCTCGCCGTACCCGTTCAAGCGAGTAACGGCACGCTGAAGGCGCAGGCCAAAGATGTGCGCGCCGAGATCAAGGACGGGGCGCTACGCCTCTACGTCACCTACGACTTCAGCGGCGCGCGCGGGCAGTAGCCACTTTATGAATGCGGATTGCGGATTAGCAAACCAAGTCGCGATGCTTGTGTTTACTTCTTCCATCCCGCAATCCGCAATCGTAATGTCTTCAAACTCTACTCATTCACCGCCGCGAGTGCGCTGATGGCCGGGCCGTTCAGGACGTGGCCGTCTTTTTTATCGAAGCGCGAGCCGTGACACGGACAGTCCCAACTCTTCTCGGTATCATTCCACTGAACGACACAGCCGAGGTGCGTGCAGATGGCCGACCGCTGATAAACCGTGCCCTGCTCGTCGCGGTACAACGCAATCTTCGACAACCCGCGCCGCATCACCGCACCGCTGTCCAATGCAATCTCATCAACCGAACTGACATCACCGCCAGTGACTAAATCCGTGTACTGCGCGACGACGTTCAGGTTCTCCTGCGCGAACTCGACGGGCGCGCCGAGAGGCTTACGCGACGGATGATAGAGCGACTCCCATTCGTTGCTTCGACCGAGAATCAGATCGGTCAAAAGCATCCCGGCAATCGTGCCGTGCGTCATGCCGTGCCCGGAATCGCCGGTCGCAATAAAAACGTTGTCCGCATCGAGCGGATTCCGCCCGATATAGGCGAGTCCGTCGACCGGCTCCATCACCTGCCCCGACCAACGATACTCGATGTTTTCGACCGACGGGAAACGTTCTCGCGTCCACGCCTCAAGCCGCGCATACGGCCCGTTGTAATCATCCGTCTGACCGGTCTTATGATCTTCGCCACCGACGATCAACACGTCATAGTCCGCACGACCGCCGTCACCCTTCATCGCCTGCAGGCGGACGTAATGATATGGGTCGAGCGTATCCCACAACAGAATCGTCGGGACAGCACCGCGTGGAATGCGCGCGCCAATGACGTAGGTACGATACGGCGCTTGCTTGGTGTGAATCGCGACCAGGTCGTTGACCGGTGTGTTGGTCGCCACGACGATTGATCCGGCGGTGACGGCGTGGCCATTGTCGGTTTCGACGCGCGCCGACTTTCCGCCCTCGATTTTACTAACATGCGTGTTGGTGTAGATGCGGCCGCCGTTGTGCTTCACGGCGTCGGCCAGTCCGGCCATGTACTTGATGATGTGAAACTGACCCTGCTGCGGGAACCTGAGCGCCGCACCCGTATCGAAGCTCTCCAGCGGCGCGCGCTCAACCTTCTCGACGCCCGTTAGCCCGGCGCGGTGCGCGGCCTTCAACTCCTTGTCCAACTCATCTTTCGACTCACCTTCCGGCACGAACAGATAACCGTCGAGCCGCGCGAAGTCGCAATCGATCTTTTCTTCTCTGACAATCTGCTCGATTCGATCAATCGCCGCTGTGTGGCTCTCAGCCGCGAGGCGCGCGCCATGCGCGCCGTGCATCCGTTCAAGCTCGTAATAGCGGTCGTCGTTGGCATTGCTTAAGTGCGCGGTGGTATGCACCGTCTCGCCGCCGGCGATCACGCCATCGTCAAGCACGACGACCGACTTACCTTCGCGCGCCAGCATATATGCGGTCGTCAACCCGGCGATTCCGGCGCCGACGATACACACGTCGGCCTGTGTATTCTCTGTTAACCCGGACTGCGCCGGCACGTCCGCGCCGCGCATCCAGACCGTCACATTTCGTCCCACATCGGTTTCCATAATGTTACTCCCCTAAAAGTGTCTACCGCATCAACAAATGACATTGGTTGAGCCGCATCCTCCCACGCCTTCGTGAAAGGCGCGTCACAGTGTTTTGTCGGAAACATCACTTCGAGTCACTTTTATACTCTCGCCGCGCGCCGGGAGTCTAATGCGGTGTGAGACCGGCGGCGCAAGTTGAATAAGCTGCGCGCCGAAGCAGAAACGGAGTTGGCAAAATCTCAGCTTAAGAAATAGAATGCGCGCGTCTGAAACCCGAACGGAATCTTGCTGTGCGAAAAATCTGGACCGATATGACGAACGGCTTAACGCTTGAGCTTCCCCAAGAAGACCAACGAAGCTTCTGACGTTTGACCAAGCGCTTGAGAATCAGGTCAAGCAAAATGCTCCAACCGTAAGCGCTCACCTCCTGTGAAAACACAATGACAACGGTCTTTAACATCTCTCTTGTCGTCTTTCTCGTCCTCGCCAATGGCTTCTTCGTCGCGTCGGAGTTCGCCCTCGTCGGCGTGCGCCGTTCGCGCATCGCAACATTGGCAGAAAATGGAGACAAACGCGCGCAACGTCTCTTAGGTTTAGTTGATAACCTCAACGCTTACATCTCGGCGACGCAACTTGGCATCACGCTCTCATCGCTCGCGCTCGGTTGGATCGGCGAACCGGCAATCGCGCATCTTCTGGAAATGCCGCTCGAAGGGCTGGTCTCCGAGACGGTGCTGCATACAATTTCGTTCACCATCGCTTTCTCGATCATCACTTTCCTGCACATCGTGCTCGGCGAACTCGCGCCGAAGACTATTGCGCTTGAACGAGCGGAACAGACCGCGCTCACTATCGCGTGGACGATGCAAGCGTTCTACAAAGTCTTTTATTATCCAATACGCCTGCTCGATTGGGCGGGTACGCGCACCGTGCGCCTTTTAGGACTGCACGCTTCGGGCGAGCACGCTTCCGTTTACACGGCGGAAGAACTGCGCGGACTCGTTAACGCTTCGCACAAAAGCGGACACCTTGAAGAAGATGACCGAAAGCTCATCAACCGCGTCTTCGACTTCGCGGACGCGGAAGTGCGCGAAGCAATGATTCCGCGCACGAATGTGGATGCGATAGCTCAAACGGAGACGCTCGAAGATATCAAGAGAGCTTTTCGCAAGTGGGGCTACTCGCGTCTGCCGGTCTATCGTGGTCGGCTCGACGACATCGCAGGCGTGCTGTTCCGCAAAGACTTCGAGCCGTACCTTGATCCGCAACTTGCGAGCGAGTTCGACTTGGAAAAACTTTTGCGCCCGCCGATGTTCATTCCGGCGACAGCGCGACTTGGCGACACGCTCAAGGCGATGCAAGCCGCGCGCACGCACCTTGTGTTTGTGATTGACGAACACGGCGGGCTGGAAGGCATCGTCACGCTCGAAGATTTATTGGAAGAAATAGTTGGCGAGATCAACGACGAGTACGACGAGGAGATGCGCTCGCAGATCGTGGAAGAAAACGGCACGTACCTGTTGGATGCAATGCTCTCCGTGCGCGATGCGAACCGTCGTTTCAATTTGCAATTGACGGAAGATGGCAGTTACACGACGATTGCCGGATTCCTCATAGCGCACGCCGGACGACTATTGCAAATCGGCGAAACGGTTGAGTTCAATGGCGCACGCTTCACCGTCGAGCGCGCCGACCGCCACCGCCTGCGCCGCATACGCTTCGCTCCGACGATGAACGGTAGCGGGCGCGACGCGACGTATAATTCCGAAGCCAAACATCAAACAACCGGCGTGTAAGCAGCAGCACGTTCGTCATCTCAAGCCGGACTGAAGATAATCCGCTGACGATTACTTCGCTTCCTGAACCAATCCGGGTTTGTCCGTGCCGCCCGCGTAAGGTTCATGGAGTTTGACGGGTGGAGCGTGCGGCTTTCTCAACTTCATGTTAAGCAACTCGACCATGACGGAGAAAGCGATGGCAACGTAGATATAACCTTTCGGAACGTGCTGGTCGAAACCTTCAATAATAAGCGTCAAGCCGATGAGCAGCAGGAAACTTAACGCCAACATCTTGAAGGTCGGGTGACGCCCCACGAAGTCGCTAATCGTCTCGGCGAACACCAACATAAATCCGATAGCGACGACTACCGCCGCAATCATAATCTCGATGCGGTCAACCATGCCGACAGCGGTGATAACTGAGTCGAGCGAGAAGACGACATCAAGCAAAAGTATCTGCACGATAACGGCGGCAAACGTCGGTTTGACTCGCTCGGAAGCCGCTCCTTCGTCGCCTTCGAGCTTGCTGTGAATTTCGTGCGTCGCTTTGCCTAACAAGAAGAAGCCGCCTGCGATCAAGATCAAATCGCGCCCGGAAATCTCATTGCCGAACACGGTAAAGAGCGGCGCAGTCAGCCTGATAATCCACGATAACGAGAGCAGCAGAAGTATCCGCATCGCCATCGCCAACGCTAAACCTAAGTTGCGCGCACGCTTCTGTTGCTCCGTCGGCAATTTGTCGGCGAGGATTGAGATGAAGACGACGTTATCAATGCCGAGCACAAGTTCGAGTGCGGTCAGCGTCACAAATGCAATCCATGTTTGCGGGTCTGTCAATAATTCCACGTCTGACTCCTTAGCGAGCAGCTTAAATCCAAATCGCCTCATTACATGCTCGAAGCGAGTATCGCTACTTACGAGTCGCTACGCGGCAAAACAGTTACCCGGCGAGCGCGCGGCGGTGCGGGTCGCCGAGCAACCGCACGTCACTGCGCAGACAAAGAGAAGCCGGGTACGACGCCGCTACGATCAGCACGGTGATTGTCAGGGCGCGGACCACGATTTACCGCTTCTTTTCGTGGAGGAGGGCGCGGAGTTTCTTCGCCAACTCAGGCGCATCAGTCCCCAGCAGACGATACTGCTCCAGCGCCGTCTCCCGGTCGCCGAGGCCGAGGCAGATCACCGCCAGATTGTACCGCCCCGCCGCGTCCTTCGGGTTCAAGCGGACGGCCTCGCGCAGTGATTCGACCGCCTCCCTATACTGCACCAACAGCGCCTGCGCCACGCCGAGGTTGTGGTAGGCGAGCGCGTAGTCAGGTTTGATGTTGATCGCTTCTTGGAAGAACTCCACCGCGTCACTGTACCGCTCCTGCTTGCGGTACATCTCGCCGAGTCCATTCATCGCGTCGGCTAAATTTGGGTCAAGATCGATGGCTTGCTTGTAAGCGCTCGCCGCCTGTTCATACTGCTGCAAGTGGAGATACTCGTTACCCAGATTGTTGAACGCTTCGGCATAGTACTCGTTGTGGCGGACGGCTTCTTTGTACGCCGCGACCGCTTCCCGGTGGCGCCCCGTCTTCGCGAGTGACAGGCCGAGCAGGAAGTGTGCTTCCGGCAGGGCGGGTCGGAGGCGGATGGCTCGCTCGCACGCCCCGATGGCTTCCTTCCAGCGACCTAGCTGACTGTATGACCAGCCGAGGTCGTAGTGCGCCGTCGCCCAGTTCGGCCTCAGTGCGAGGGCCTGCTGGTACGCCTCAATCGCTTTCTCGTGCTCGCCGGAGTCGGCGTAGGCGAAGCCGCGGTTGAAGAAGGCATCGGCGTCCTTCGGCTCTTCCTTCGGCCCGACCCTGATCCGCAGCCGGGGCCGCTCGTCGGTGATGGGTAACATGTCAGAGATGACGGCGGGCTGTCGCTCCTTGCCGATCCGGTATCGCACCTCGTCTGCGGCCGAAGTGAAGTGCCCGCCGAGCGCCGGCACCGCAGTGGAGACGAGGAGCGTGAACTTGAGGCGGTAAAATTTAGTTCGTCGCATGGCTAAGGTGAAGTGATGTCAATCGAGTAATCCCATCCTAGATCGGCTTTCCTGGTGCCGGCGTACTGAAGGTCAATCTCGAAGCTACCTTTGCGAAACTCTAACAGTTGTTCACCCCTGAAGCGGCCCCGGTCTTTCAACTCACGCTCGCCGACGAATTGCCAACCGGATTGAGTAAGTTTTTCCGTGTAGAAACGCTTTAGATCATCGAAGGGCGCGTCGGATTTGTAGTTCTTTTCGACCCACACCCGGTCGTCGTACGACGACGAGGAATTATTGACCTCAATCATACCGGGGTAAATTGGCAGTGTCGCCCATACGCCTTCGACCGCTTTGAGTTTCGTCGCGTCAACTGCGGTGCGTGACGCCGAGCAGCCGCACGTCGCGACGCAGACGAAGAGAATGACAGAAAGAGTTTTGAGCACGACAGCCATTACGCCCCACTAGTGAAACGTCATCATATCACTCCCGATTCGGAGGGCCGAATTCGTGAGAGTCTATCGACGACACAGATGTTCAATCTCAACATGGCTCTAGCGCGACCGGTCAAACGCACCCGCGAGCCGTGAGACCGGCGGCGCAAGTTGAATAAGCTGCGCGCCGAAGCAGAAACGGAGTTGGCAAAATCTCAGCTTAAGAAATAGAATGCGCGCATCTGAAACCCGAACGGCATCTCGCTCTCGCGAAAAGTCTCCACGCTATGATGAGAAAAACTTCCACCTTATTGTTATTGATTATTTTTGCGACTTCGCCGGTTGGTCAGTCACGAAACGAGCCGCTGACGCAACCGGCGTTACCTGTCGCCGGGACTTCGCCCGCACCGACACCGACGTTGGCGGAGCGTCTGGGTTTTAAGGCGAGCGACCGTGTGCTGATCGTCAACGGCGATGATGTCGGGATGAGCCACGCGGCGAACGCGGCGACGATTGACGCGCTGGAGAACGGGCTGATGACGAGCGCGACCATCATGGTGCCGTGCCCGTGGTTTCCCGAAATCGCGGCCTACGCCAAAGCTCATCCGAACAGTGACTTCGGTCTGCACCTGACGCACACCAGCGAGTGGAAGACTTATCGTTGGGGGCCGGTGGCGAGTAAGTCCGATGTTCCCGGACTGGTTGACCCGGACGGCTATCTTTGGTCGGACATCATGAGCGTCTACAAAAATTCCACGCCCGAACAAGCCGAGCGGGAAGCACGCGCGCAAATTAAGAAAGCACTTGCCGCCGGCGTTGACGTAACACACTTAGATTCGCACATGGGGGCGCTGCAATTCGACGACCGCTATTTCCAAGTCTACCGGCGGCTCGCGAAAGAGTTTGACGTGCCACTGCGGATGGGTTCGCAGGAGATTCTGGCGGGGGCCGGCGGCGGACACCAGCGCGCACAACTCGACGCCGACAGCATCATCTATCCCGACTACCTTGTTCACGGTGGGCGCAAAAAGGGCGAGTCGGTGAAGGACTATTGGAAGCGGAACCTGCGCGACTTGAAGCCCGGTGTGACGGAACTGTATATCCACGCCGCGCTCGCCGGCGAAGAAATGCAAAGCATAACGAACTCGTGGCAGGAGCGCGCGACGGAACACGAACTGTTCACCAAAGACGCGGAGATACGCGAACTGCTGAACAGTTTGGGCGTTAAGCGCGTTGGATTCCGCGCGCTGCGAGACTTGCAGCGAAAGAACCGGAAGCCGAACGCCGGTCAAACTCAGCAATGAGTTTGAGGAAGACACAACTCGCCACCAGGAACCCAAACACACACGGCAATTCTTGATGGTTCTTAGTGCCTCCGTGACTTGGTGGTGAAAACATTTCTTGTATCCGAGGCGATGAGTGTCGTATCTTCCGTTTCAAACGCGGCGAGTCCAAATTATGCAAACATACGATCTGATTATCATCGGCTCCGGCCCGGCGGGGCAGCGCGCGGCGATTCAGGGCGCGAAGCTCGGCAAGCGGGTCGCGCTGGTCGAGAAGCGAGAGGCCGTCGGTGGGGCCTGCATCAATACCGGCACGATCCCCAGCAAGTCGATGCGCGAAGCCGTGATGCATCTTTCCGGGTATCAATACCAGAGCATCTACGGAATGAACTATCGCGTGAAAGATAAGATTACGGTCGCTGATCTGTCGTTCCGCGTGCAGCACGTGATTAAGACCGAGGTTGACGTGACGATGGCCCAACTCTCGCGCAACGGGATCGAAATGATGAACGGCACCGCCAGCTTTCTGGACCCTCATCACATCCGTATCGAAAACTCGCGCGGGCAATCCGAGTACGAGGCGGGCATCATCGTCATCGCGACCGGCACCAGGCCCGCTCATTCACCGCTCGTCCCTCTGAACAATCGGACAATTATTAACAGCGATCAAATCTTCGCTCTGTCGAGCATTCCGAAAACTTTGATCGTGGTCGGCGGCGGTGTCATCGGCGTCGAATATACTTCGATGTTCGCCGCGCTCGGAGTGCGTGTCATCCTCGTCGAAAAGCAGCCGCGACTTTTAGGATTCGCCGATTCGGAGATGGTCGAAGCGCTCTGTTACCACTTGCGCGATAACCGCGTCACGCTGCGGCTGAACGAAGAAGTGGAAAGCGTCGAGGAGATGCCGGACGGCACAGTGGTAGCGAATCTGCAAAGTAAGAAGAAAGTTTCCGGCGATGCTCTGCTGTACGCGGTCGGGCGGCAGGGCAACGTGGATGAACTGAATCTGGCGGCGGCAGGGCTTGAGGCCGATAGCCGTGGCCGCATTGCCGTCGATAGTGAATACCGCACCGCGCAGCCGCACATTCTGGCCGTTGGCGACGTGATCGGCTTTCCCAGTCTCGCCTCGGTCTCGATGGAGCAGGGGCGCATCGCGGTCGGCCATGCTATCGGTTCGACGATCAGTTCGAATCCGGCTCACTACCCTTACGGCATTTATACAATCCCCGAAATTTCCTTTGTCGGCAAAACCGAAGAGCAGTTAACCGAAGAAGACGTGCCCTATGAAGTCGGTGTCGCGTATTACCGCGAGATTGCCCGCGGCCAGATTCGCGGCGACACCACCGGACGGCTGAAGCTGATCTTTCATCGCGAGACGAAAGAGATTTTAGGCGTTCATATAATCGGTGAGGGCGCTTCGGAGATTCTGCACATCGGGCAGGCGGTGCTCATCCTGAAGGGCACCATAGATTATTTCGTCAATACCGTCTTCAACTATCCGACACTCACCGAATGCTATAAGGCTGCGGCGTTTAACGGTCTGAACAAACTAACTCGATTCAATTAAAAACAGTCTGGAGTCTGGGAGTCAAACAGATTTTAGACTTCTGACTTTAGACTCTCTGGACTCCAGACTCCAGACTCAATGAAAGGTTTGTGATGGGACAATCAATCGGCGTACTGGTGACGGAGCACATCGCCGTCGGGCTGGTGAAGGATAATCAACTGATCGGCTCGATCCGTCTCTTCCCGGAGTCGAGTGATAACACGCCCGACATTTTGGGCGGGATGCCAGCCGGAGAGATCGTCGAGCGCATCGGACGCGAGATCGAACACGTCAGCCAGGGTCAGCATCTTGAAGCCATCGGGGTTGGCTTTCCGGGCATCAACCGTCATGGTTTGGTGGAAGACTCTCCGAATCTGAAACAAACTAAAGGACTGAATCTCGGAGCAGCACTCGCTTCCATCTTCAGCGACAAAGGTACGCCTGCCCCCGTTCATATTCTCAATGACGCCGCGGCTTTGGCCGCCGGGATTGCCGCGACCCGCGGCCAACTCGATAAGCTCGTCCGCGCGTGGTTCCTCGGCGTTGGCATTGGTTCGGGGCGCTATCCGGAGGCGGAGGGATTTTCGGAAGGCGGACACTCCGTCGTCACGCTCGACCCGAAAGAGCAGTTTTGCGGTTGCGGCGGCGTCGGACATTTGGAAGGCATCATGGGCCACCGCTCGATGCGTCTGCGCTTCCTCGATTTGGAGCCGGAAGAGGTGTTTGAAGGGGCGCGTGGCGGCGACGCGCGGTGCAGCGATTTTGTGAAACTCTGGCATCGCGCATTGGCCGCCGCCACCGCAACCAG
>JALZJL010000322.1 GCA_030859785.1 Acidobacteriota bacterium | reverse complement strand
GTGAGATGGTCAAGTTTTACCGGACACAACCCTCTCGCTGCTTGACCCTTTCTTTTTAGTTTTGATGTGCCATTCCCGCTCGAACTCGGCGGGAGTTTTGTATCCCAGACTTGAGTGCCGCCGCACCCGGTTGTCATAACCTTCGATGTAGCTGAAGGTTTCGCTTCTCGCTTGGGCAGTGTCTTCAAACACCCCGTCTTCCAACAGTTCGGCTTGGTAGCGCGAAAACAGACTTTCGGCTTGTGCATTGTCCCAACAATTAGCTCGTCGTGACATGCTCTGCCGACACTGCTGCGCGGCTAAGAGATGCCGGAAGTTCTTTGATACATACTGGCTGCCACGATCCGTATGAATAATCGTTGAAGGTTTAACGCTACCGCTCCCGACCGCGCGCGTGAAGGCTTTGATCACCAATTCTTCAGTCATCCGTTCAGCAACTGCCCATCCCACGATGCGGCGTGTGAACTTATCTTGCCAGGTTGCCAGGTAACTCCACTTGCCCGACCGCATCGGCAAGTAAGTGATGTCACCGACAATGACTTCACCGGGTTGCTGTGCCATCTGCTTGTCATCAAGCAACAGGTTCGGACTCACCTGACATGAGTGCCGCGAGTCCATTGTTTGTGGACGAAAACGGCGCGGGGCAATGGCGTGCAACTCAAGGCGTCGCATCAGTGAGCGAACTTGAAAACGCCCGACGCTGCTGCCTTGTGCCGCGAGTTCCGCACAGATGCGGCGTGACCCGTAGCGTCGTCGGTGCGCCCAGAAAATCTGCTCGACATGCTTGCCAAGTTCAGCCTTCACCGGGGTACTGTCAACTTAAGTCGGTAAAGACAGAGCACTGACCACATAGGACGGAATGACGCCGAGCTTTGTTCACTACTGTGGTTCCTTATTGGTATCCTCAAGCTGCCATCTGAACGCAACTCACCTCATTCCATGTAGCACGCCTCGACCTCATCTCTTCCCGGTACCGCTCGGCCGTCAGCAGGTGTCTGCGTGGTCGGAAGTGCGAACAGATAATCCCAAAGGCAGAGAGGAAGCGTTGTGCGTGACCGGCTGATTTGAACCTCCGCATCAGCTTTTCTCGTACTCTAGTTGGCTGGTGCCAGTTCTCTGCCCGATTGTTCAACCCCTTGTGCTGTCGATGCTCTACTCCTGGCATGATCTCAGCTTTCGCGGCGCTGTAGCTTTTGAGCTTATCCGTGATCATGACGAGTGGGACATATTGCAAGCCCTTCAACAGCTTTCGGAAGAATCGCGTTCGCTGCTTTCTTACTTCGCTGACTTTGGACCAGGATATCCAGGACGTTGCCATCCTGATCCACAGCTCGCCACAGATAATGCTGCTTGCCATTGATCTTCAAAAACACTTCATCCAAGTGCCATTTGTCGCCGGGTCGAGGACGTCTTCGGCGAAGGTCGTGAGCGAAGGTCTGACCGAACTTTCTACACCAATCTCGAACGGTTTCATAAGTGAGGACAACGCCGCGCACGGCCAGCATCTCTTCGACGTCACGGTAGCTCAGAGCGAAACGGAAATATAACCATACAGAGTGGCTGATGATTTCTGCAGGGAAACGATGGCGGCGGTAGAGAGAAGAAGGAGTGCGCATCGGCGAATAATGCCACAAGAGGGCCAGGTTGTTGCACCATTACATACTTAAGCTGACAATACCCTCAGTAGTTTCATTTCAGCCTCCATGCGATACCGAACCGGCACCGACCACGCTGCCGACCCTCAGAGTCAAGATTGTTGTTAGGTGAAGGGCGCGTATCCTCACCGCACCCCACGCCCATCAGTTGTTCCGACCTTTTGAAAGCAGGCACCACTTCTGCTTACTTGAAGCCGACGACATCAAGTGTGAGCGGCATCTCACGCCTACGCCGTCCGCCCCCCGCCGGATTTATTTGTGCCGCGCCGCCGTCGAAGATCTCGCCAAGCACACCGTTCAGTGTGCCCACGGTACGCCCCTGAAACTCCATCCGGTCGAAGACGAACGGCAATCCGTTCGCATCCAGCGCCGACGGGCGGTCCATCACGTGAAAGTGCAGGTGAGGAGCATCCGTGTTCCCGGAGTTGCCGAGACGTCCGAGTAGCTGCCCACGCTCGACCAGTTGCCCTTCGCTGACCACAACGCTGCCCGGGATCATGTGGGCATACAGGGCGTACCTCCCCTCGCCCATGTCGATAATCACCTGGTTGCCAGCGATTGTTTCGCCCGTGATGCCTAAAGGTGTTTCGAACGGCACCTGGTTCGGCAGATCGTTGACGACTTTGACGACCCTCCCCCCGGCGGCGGCCACGACCTGCGTCCCATAGTAGTGCCAGTTGTTCAAGTCCTTCGGGTCGCCCGTGTAAAGCCGTCCCTGTGCGTCGAGTTGCATGAAGTCGATGGCGAACTGCTGCGCCGGCCTGAGCGTCCCGTTGAGCGGCAAAATCGCCGAGCGGTGCGGCCCGATAATCTCGCAACACCCGTTCACATTCATCCAGCGGTCGCCTTTGAGCGGCGGGCTGAGCACGACCGCTTCCCGGCGGCTGACTTCGGTCAGGCCGCCGATTCCGGTGATGAGGACGGGTTTGTTCTGCGCGTCCGTCTGGGAGACCGTCACCCGATGTTTGATCTGGCGTGGCACGTCGCGCAGATCGTCGAACGTGACGTCAAGGTAGAGGAAGGCCGAGCGCGCGGGCCGGAGCCAATCGGAGTAGCCCGCCTTGGTGATCGTCGGCTGCTTGAGCGCCAACAGCTTGAATTTGGTCGTCACATCATCATCCTCAACGGTCACGACGCGGCTGGTGCCGACGACGCGGTTGTTTCTGAGGGGATCGACCACTTCGATTGAAGTGATGCGGGCCCGTTCGGTCGAGAGGCTGGTAAACAGCAGTACGTAGGCGAGATGGACGCGCCCGTCCGTGCCCCTCACGGGTACGACCGGGTCAGCGATGACGGACCACGCGACCGGCGTCAAGACGATGGGGTCGACAGGCAGTTGCCGCCGGTCGCTAAAAGTCCCGTTACGTGAGTCCGGCGTTTCGTCGCGTTGCGTCTGCGCACAGACCCGTGAACCGGTGAGCCCCGCCGTCACGATCAGGGCCGTCACGAGCAGGCGTAGCATGAAATATTGAATCTGAGACATCGCTTCTCCTCTTGTTTTCCGCACGATCAGCCATTACGGCAGAATCGTTTTAGTCCCCATCGGGGAGGGTTAAAACCCTCGCCTTGAGGCGAAGGCTTTAGCAGGTTTTCTGCCGTGTGATAAATTCGCCCGATGACGGAGTATCGGCACGGCGCGCATACGGTCTTTCGCATCCATCTGCATCTGGTCTGGGTCACAAAGTACCGCAAACCGGTGATGACGGGCGAAGTGGGTCTCAGACTTCGCGAGTTGATGCGCGAAATCTGCGGTCAGCATGAAGTGACGATTATCAAGGGGCACGTCGCCCGCGCCCACATCCATCTGTTCGTGAGCGTGCCGCCGCGAGTCACTTTCAGTCGTCTGATGCAGATGCTGAAAGGGAAGAGTTCCTTCAAGCTGATGAGTGAGTTTCCGCATCTGGCAAAGAAGTTCTGGGGACGGCACATCTGGGCACGCGGCTACTTCTGCGTATCGAGCGGCAACGTGACCGATGAAGTTATCAAAGACTACATTGAGCAGCAGAGCCAAAACCAAGACTCTGACTTTCGAGTAGAAGGCGAGGATGCTCTGACATAAAGCGTCAAGACTCGCCACATGCAGGACTTGAGAGTCCCAGTTATAGGCTGACGCAACCCGTGCCTCGATCTCATTGATCACGTCCGTGCCAGCGTCACTGTTCGTCATGACCCCATATTTTTTGCAACATCTATGAAGCAGGCGGTTGTGTCAAGCGCTATTTCAAACACACCTCACCCGTCTCGGCACGAGTCCGCATTCGAAGTACAAAGTGTGTTGATCTATCGCGCATGAGATCGCACCTTTGTCGTTGGTTTCGAGTTGTTCCTCAATGGATCAGCATCGAGTCGCGATCAATCATCTATGCGGGCATTTAGATCGGTTTTCACTTGATTGTATGGACGGTTATAAGTCATCCTTTTACCATGAGGCAATATTCTGA
>JALZJL010000321.1 GCA_030859785.1 Acidobacteriota bacterium | reverse complement strand
TCCTGAAGAGCTTTTCGTGGAGGATCGATTTCAATGCCATGCGGACCGTCTTCCCCGCAGACGCCTTTCCACAGCGTCTGATCGCAGTCGAGCGCAATCACTTTATACGGAGCGCTCTTCAGACTGTGAATTTTACGAGCGATGATTGTTCCGAGGGCAGCGAAGAACGCTTGGGTGTACGGGACATGGCCGAGCTTATCCGCCCGTGGATCGTCGTAAATCGCCACCGGATACACGGTCGCCAGTTCTGACGTCGTGACTGAATAGACGCCACTCATGCCGTGCAACCCGGACACTATCAAGTCTTCCATCCGCTGAAAAAACGTCGTCAGCTTTTGGTCAGTGACACTCGCCTTCGAAGCCGGACATAAGCAAACTAGATGAGGCGTCGCGGAACGCCCCGTCGCTGATTTCAATGCGAGCAACAGGTCTCGCACATTGCGCTCGATCTCTTCATCAGCGTTCGAAGGAGAGCCCGTCTCACCGCTGTCTTCGACCTTTCCCCAATCCTCAAACCGCACCAGAACCACATTAACCCCGCGCTGATTTGTGGAAAGTAGACTTGCAGGGTCGAGCAGTTGCTGAAAGACCTGATTGTAAGGGGCGAATTCAACGTTGAATGGGACACTCAGTTCCTGCATCCAAAAGCCGAGAGATTCTTCGATCAGCTCCGCCGTGAAAGTAGCCGTGATGGCAATTGTTTGCTTTTGCATTACCCTTCCTAGCTTCTGTTCAGAACATAGTTATTTGAAAAGTCTAAAGATGACATTATTCCTGGCTGTTGAATGGTTTTCTCCGGCGTTTCATACGTCGGTCAGTATTTAAATCTCAATCTCAAAACTCCCCAAATGGATTCCCAGATAATAGCCCAGCTTATTTTTGATTTTCCCAGGTCCCTCTCGATAAAGATGATGTCCATGAGGGGCGATATGATTCCCTTGTTCGTTCTATAACATGAGGCGATGATTGTAGGCGCTTAGCAACTCAAAATTGTTAATGCCACAAATAACATTGACGCGCGGTGAAATAATTAACTTCCATGTTTATCCTACTGTTCGGGCCACTGCCAGTATTTAAGCTGCCAGTCATCTCCTTCCACAGCAACAGCAGCGACGTAGCTGGCAGCAGGAGCCACCACCTCCCGCAGTGACCAACGCGAGGCCTCTTGATGGTCACCACTGCCGCTGGTTCTCAGCAATGCAGCCGGCTCTCCCGGAACCAAAGACACCTCAAACTGATCTAAGGGCAGCGAAAGTCCCTCGCCCCGAGCTTTGATATACGCCTCCTTGCGCGTCCAACAATTAAAAAATCCTTGCGGCTGTATATTCTTGGGGAGCGTGCGAAGCGCCGCGACCTCCCGAAGCGAGAAGAATCGCTCGGCAATTTGCTCATTGGCGAAGTCCGCGCGGATGCGCTCAACGTCAATGCCAATCTCCCGCCCACGCGTGATTGCATAGAGTGCCAACTCACCTGCATGAGACAGGTTGAAAGAGAGATCATCCCCGCTGGATTCGCGTGCCAGAGACGGCTTTCCATAGAAGCTGTAGGAAAAGCACAATTGACTCGGATCAACATTTAAGTAGCGTCCGAGGATGGCCCTCAACAATCCGCGCGCGACAATAAAGTGGTCGCGGTCATTCTGGAAGTGAAAACGCTCGGCCCGTGCCCGCTCATCTGCTGACAGGGTTCGCCGCAGGCTTTGGATGCTTGACTCTTTTGTATTCAGAGCAGCACGCCAGACGTGAACTTCGTTATGCCCCAGGATCAGTCTCTCTGGTGGAGACGACCACGGCGTATCGGAAGTCAGAACAGGAGATGACTCAAATTGATGAGTGACAAATACGCCTTTCATAAACAAGCTTAATGAAGAAACCAGCCTGATGTAGTCCGAGGAGAATCAGCCTGGCTTTACTTCTCCCCGCTTGAGGCTGTGACCTGACCTCTGCGGAGACAGGCCGTCAATTTTTCGGCGAGAATTCCCACATGAGGTTCTTCTCTCATGGTGCCGTGGTCGCCGGGAACGACATGAACCTCTAGACCATCAGCAGCCATCTCACTCCAGCCCAGCCGTGTGTCTTTGTAAGACAGGACGGGCGTTTCGCTCGCCCAGAAGAGGGTGATTCGACCGGGATAAATTCGTGGTACATAGTCTCTTTCAGCCTGGACACAAGCATTCCAGATTTTTTCGATAATCGGATTTGGGAAGCGATTGAGGTTCTCGATATCCAAATCAGTGTCGGCGGAAGCTATCCCGATTCTCCTACTAATCCTCGTCTTGATTCCCTTCATTCTTTTAAGGATGTACTTCTTAGTTTTGAGTCGACTCAGATCATTCAAGTGACGCTCTATTGTTTCCATGTAAGGAGCGACCTGTTGATGGTGCGATCCAGGCTGCGGCATATATTTTGGATGGTCCGGGAAGTCTGTATTAAACATCGCCAGTAAGGCTACCTTCTCTCCCTGCGCATGTAGTTGCTGCGCCATCTCAAAGGCCACGATGCCTCCAAAGGAAACTCCGCCGAGATAGTACGGCCCCGCCGGTTGGACGGTGCGAATCTCCGTGATGTAATGCGCCGCCATCTCTTCAACCCGCGTGTCCGGTCCCTGTCTCCCATCCAGTCCCCGTGCCTGCAATCCGTAGACGGGTTGATCCGGCCCCAAATGTCGCGCCAAATCGCGGTACATCAGGACGTTGGCGAGGGCGCCGTGGACGCCGAAGAAAGGCGGTTTGGAGCCGCCCGGCTGGACCGCCACCAGAGAGGACCACGACACGGACGATTCCTGCTCGCGCACAATCGGTGTTAACTGCTCTACCGTCGGCGCTTGAAACAACGTCGCCAGCGGAAGATTCTTCCCAAACATTTTCTCAATCTGCGCAAACAGACGCACCGCCAGCAGCGAGTGCCCGCCCAGGTCGAAGAAGTTGTCAGTCACTCCGACCGGCTGCACACTCAAGACCTTCTCCCACATCTTCGTCAACTGCATCTCCAATTCATTGCGCGGTGCGACAAAGGCTCCGTTTTGCTCGGCCCGTCCCGGCTCAGGTGCTGGCAGAGCGCGCCGATCAACTTTGCCGCTAGGTGTCAACGGCAGTTCGTCGAGCAGCACAAAAGCGGAGGGCACCATGTAGCCGGGCAGCTTCTCTTGCAGGAAGCCGCGTAACTCACTGACGCTTGTTTGCTGTCCTTCGTGACCGACCACGTAGGCTACCAGTCGCTTCTCACCCGGCGTATCTTCGCGCGCTATGACCACCGCCCCACGCACCGCGGAATGTTGACCAAGCGCCGCTTCGATCTCGCCCAACTCGATGCGGAAACCACGAATCTTCACTTGGTGATCAATACGCCCGAGAAACTCGATGTTGCCATCCGACAGGTAACGCGCCATGTCACCTGTTTTGTACAGCCGCGCTTCCGCCTCTGTGCCGAACGGATCGGGGATGAATCGTTCGCTTGTTAGCTCAGGGCGGTTCAAATAGCCGCGTGCCAATCCGACGCCGCCGATGTGTAACTCGCCGGCGACGCCGACCGGCACCGGCTGCAAATGCCGATCCAAAATATAGATTTTCTTATTCGCCAGAGGCCGTCCGATTGGCACGACCTCAAACGACTCACCCTCACTCAATTGTTCTGCTTCGTACGTCGTCGCTGTGATCGTCGCCTCAGTCGGCCCGTAGGCATTGATCCAACGCACCCGCCCTCCGACTAATTTTTGCCACGTCGCTAAAGGTTCGGCGAGAGCTTTGTCAGTGCCGACCACCACCAGGCGGAGCGACGGCGGCAATGTACCTCCTGATGCTGACAGCTCACCAACCCACTCGTGCCAGTACGGGGTTGGCACATTGACCACCGTGATCTTCTGTTGCTCAACCAGGCGCAGAAAATCTCTGAGCGATGCAGCGCCCTGATCCGCCTGCATTACCACTGTGGCACCGCTCAACCATGTCGGATATAACTCTTCGGCGGCGACGTCGAAGCTGAGCGAAGCAAACTGTAGGATTCGATCATTTGGACTCAGTTGATAGTGCTGCGCAATTGCCAGGCTATGGTTGACCAGAGACCGGTGCTCGATCAACACGCCTTTCGGCCTGCCGGTTGATCCTGATGTATAAATCACGTAAGCGAGATTCTCCGCCCGCGCTCCGCTCGACGTTTGCTTTGTGCTCTCGGCGGCGATCATCTCCCAATCGGCATCCACGCGCACCAATTCAGCCTGGTGTTCGGGCAAAGTTTTCACCAAATGTAGTTGCGTTAAGAGCACCGCGACCCCCGCATCTTCAAGCATGAAGCGAAGCCGCTCTGACGGATACAACGGGTCCAGTGGGACATAGGCGGCACCGGCCTTCAGAATGCCGAGCAGCCCGACGAGCATTTCGGTCGAGCGATGCATGCAGATGCCAACCGGCGCTTCAACTCCGACTCCACGTTTTTGCAGGTAATGTGCGAGTTGATTAGCTCGGCGGTTGAGTTCACGATATGTCAACTGCTCTCTTCCGAAGACGACGGCGGTAGCTTCTGGCGTCCGTTCAGCCTGCGCTTCGAACAATTCATGGATGCACTGCTGTTGTGGGTAATCGGATTTCGTCTCATTCCACTCGACGAGCAGTTGATTACGTTCCGTTTCAGTCAGCATCGGCAAGGTGGAAAGCGGCTGATCGGGATAAGCAGTGACGGCTTCGGCCAGCACTTGAAAGTGCCTGAGCATACGAGCGATTGTCGTCGTCTCAAAAAGATTGGTGTTGTACTCGAAGATGCACGTTAACTCTTCGGCTTTCTCGATTACCTTCACGGTCAGATCGAAGTGCGCGACGACTGCGCTCTCACACGCAAAGTCATTCGTCTTCAAGCCCGACATTTTCAACGCCGCCGCTTGCACATCTTGCAGCGTAAACAACACCTGAAACAGCGGCGTGTAGCTTAAATTCCTTTCTGGCTGCAACTCATCAATCAGCTTCTCAAACGGAATACCCTGATGCTCATTGGCGGCGAGGGTCACCTCTCTGACTCGCTCCAGCAACTCGCGAAACGTCGGATCGTTTGACAGGTCTGTGCGCAGTGCCAAATGATTAGCGAAGAATCCGATCAACTTCTCTGTCTCAGCCGCCGTCCGTCCCGCGACATCCGTCCCCACTACGATGTCTTCTTCTCCGGTGTAACGCCACAGCAACGTCTGCATGACGGCCAGTAACGTCATCAAGAGCGTCGCGCCCTCGCCCTGACCGGCACTCTTCAACCCCCGCGTTAGCTCCACCGAAAGCCTGATGGATTGACGCCCGCCGCGAAAGCTTTGCACCGCCGGGCGTGGATGATCAATCGGCAATTTCAACAGAGCCGGTGCACCGGCAAGTTGCTGCTTCCAGTAGCCGAGATGCTTGTCAAGCGTTTCGCCTTGCAGCCTCTCTCGCTGCCACACTGCATAGTCGGCATACTGCATGGGAAGCTCTGGCAGCGGTGAAGTTTCGCCCGTTGAAAAGGCTTCATACAGCGCTGTTAGTTCCTGCGTGAACACGCTGATGGACCACCTGTCGCAGACTATGTCGTGCATGTTCAGCAACAGCACATGCTCTTCTTCATGAAGCCGCAGCAACACCACTCGCACCAGTGGACTTCGAGCCAGGTCAAAGGTGCGCTGAGCCTCTTGACTGCAAATCTTCAGCGCCTCAGCTTCGCGCCCAGCCGGCGACAACTCACTTAAGTTTACGACCGGAAGGGCGACACTGATGTCTGGGGTAATCACCTGTGCCGGTTGACCATCTACCGCGGTGAAGGCGGTTCGTAAAACTTCATGCCGTCGAACGATTTCGTTGATGCTCTGTTCGAGAGCCATGACACTGAGCGCACCTGTCAGACGGATCGCGTTAGAATTGTGATAAATGAAATCGTCTGGATTGAATTGATTGAGGAACCATAAACGTTCTTGAGCAAAGGAGAGATCAATCGGATTTTGCTGGGAACGCCGGGGAACAATTTGTGGTTGAGTGGGAATCGCCAAGTCTCCGCGCAGTTGCTCTTCAAATGGCGCTTGTGTGGTGTGTAACAATCTGAATTGCTGATTCTGCACATCACGCTGGTCGATCATTTGCGTCATTCCACTAAATACAAAGTGCTGTTATCTAAACTCTGGATCACTCTTCAATTGCTTCTGCTTTGCAAATTTAGTCACGCGAGAGACGAAGAGTTTTGCGCTTTAACTGCAACAAATTTTCTGCTTAGCATCGGTATCAGGTGATCGATCAACACCCGCACGTGACGTTTACGGAAATGCTTCTTCGAGAGGACGCTCCTCGTTCACCTCTGTTTTGATGGTGAACTCGCCAATGCACTCATCGAGTCGCGCCTCTGGCAGCAAACCATTGAGGTATTTGCACAATTCTCTTTTCTCTCCATCTTTAGCAAAGAGCGTCAATCGCTCAAGTGCCTCGTGAACTTTCCCCTTCGGGTAAGCGGCAATTTTACCGATAAAAATCTTTGGGTGGCGCGTTTTGACGACATGATCCTCGTCCGTATCCAGTTCCTCAAACAATTTCTCGCCGGGTCGGAGCCCGGTGAAGACAATATCAATGTCCTCGTACGGCTTCAATCCAGAGAGAGTAATTGTGTCCTCAGCTAAATCTAAAATGCGCACCGGTTCGCCCATGTTCAGGATGAAAATCTCACCCCCCTGACCTATCGCGCCGGCCTGAAGCACCAGTTGAGCCGCCTCTGGGATAGTCATGAAATATCGCATCATATCCTTGTCAGTAACGGTGACGGGACCACCCTTAAGGATTTGTTCGCGAAAGACAGGAATTACTGATCCCGCTGATCCAATCACGTTGCCGAAACGAACCGCGACGTAGCGAGTCGCAAAGCGCCTGTTCAAATCCTGCACTATTAATTCGGCGACGCGCTTGGTCGCGCCCATGATTGATGTCGGTCGCACAGCTTTGTCAGTCGAGATCAGGACGAAGACATCAACCCCAAATTCTCCTGCTAAATCTCCGAGTGCGCGGGTGGCGAGCACGTTATTTTTCACCGCCTCGCCCGGGTTAAACTCCATCATCGGCACATGCTTGTGCGCTGCCGCGTGAATCACCACCTGGGGGCGGTAGGTCGAGAGAATAGAGCGCATCCTCTCCCGATCACCCACATCCGCAATCAGCGTCTTAAGCGATAGCTTCGGCCAGGTCTCGCGCAACCCGCGGTCGATATTGAATAAGCCAAACTCGCTTCGATCAACTAAAATCAGACAGGACGGCTCAAACTGTGCTAACTGCCTTCCCAGTTCTGATCCGATAGAACCGCCCGCTCCCGTGATCATCACTGTCTTGCCGGTGACAAATCGCTTCACACCTTCTTCATCAAGTTGCACCGGCTCGCGCCCCAGCAAATCTTCAATTTCGACGTCGCGAATCCGGCTGATATTTAATCGTCCCTGGAGGATTTCGTAAAACGCAGGGATGATCTGCACCTTTACCGGGATTTGTTCGCAAATGTCCAAAATCCGCCGAAAACTCTGCCGCGAAGACTGTGCGATGGAAATGACGACATGATTAATTCCCAACTCACGCACCAGACGCGGCAAGTCCTGAGTCACGCCGAGCACTTTGATGCCGTGGATCACCGCCCTTTGCTTATTAGGGTCATCATCAACAAATCCGACAATCCTCATATCCGATTCGCCGCGATTCTGGATTTCTTTGGCGGCTAACATCCCGGCGCGTCCCGCACCAATCAGCAATACCGGCCTCTTGTGCCCATTATTCGGAGAAGAGGGTGTCACCTTGTGCTGCTTCTGATTTTGCTCGTAGAGCGAGCGCCGCATCAAACGCACGCCCAGCACACCCCCAAACGCCAGAAATGTGTCTATCATGATTACTGAAAGCGGTGTCCGCCACTGCTGGAAATCTTCAGGCAGCCACACCCGCAGCGCAGTTAGTGGAATAGCTGACCACAGTGCCGCACCAAGGAATGTTTTCATCTCCGCCATTCCGACATACCGCCAGATGAAAGTGTACACTCCGAATATAAACAGCATCGCGAACTGAACTAACACGACAAAGGGAAGTTGTATCAGCCCACGAAAAATCTCTTGCCTCGGAATTGCAAAATCGAACCGTAACAGGTACGCCAACACAAACGCCGCCACCAGAATCGTTAAATCCAGGGCAAATTGTAGCTGTCTGACCAGCAGCCGGTTCGAACGCAACCGCGATTTGTTTTTGACTTTTCGATCTGTAGCCTTCATATCACCTCAATCCAGTATCTTGATTTGTCCCATCACTCACCTGTCAGTGTTTATTCTGACACCCCTTGAACTTTGGATATCGGATTTAGTCTGAGCATCGTCACTGCTTCTCGTGAACGCTGATTCCAGTTAATCGTGAACAGTTTTGACTTTTCGCCATCATCGGTGTACACGCCTCCGCAATCATCCTTTGCATACCTGACCTCCGGCCCACAAACACTATGACCGAAGTCCACGCGGAACATGAAGGCACGCGCTCCACGAGTATCTGAGAAATTCCGACCGTCGCCGACGCGCGACCCGACCGCCGGCGGTTGGGTGCTCACAAAACCGAACGTGAAATGAGAGTTGTGCGAAAGAAAGAGAATGCCTTGGCGAACGTGAACAATCCAGACTTACAAACTTGCGTCCGACATCTGCACGGTGGGAGCCTCTTCACACACACCATCATCCCCGTTCGCAATCACCAGAATATGCAGTATAAGGAACGTTACAGCACGAGAGATTTGCATTACACCGATAACAGCAGCCGAACGCACGTTGCAGACATAGTTAAAAAAGGACGGCCTCGATCCTGTGCAAATTTATAATCTTAAATTTGCACCGCTTCAGTACGTTCTTTAACATTTAGACCAGCCATATCTATATATGCTGAATAAGTTAAAATCTCTTTTTCTATAAGCGAGGAGTTTTGCCGGAAGGAATCACTGATCGGGGTCGCTGCCTAGCCGGGCATTCGACCTTCGTACCCACGAATAACGTGGAAGGCCTCCGCCATCGGAAGCCCCGATTGCATGCCGTGATATTTCGCTAAGAGATTTAACCCCTCCTTCGACCACGGATGGGGATATGCTTGGCACTCGTTGCGGTACCGGCTGAAGGCCTCGATTTTGGTTTCGATTTCCTGAGCAATGTCCACATAGTAATTGGCCGGGAAGGGACATCCGTTCCAGAACGACGTATTAGGTATTTCACAACCCAGGATCGCAACCGGCTTTGACCGGGGTCGACCGATAATCTTCGCCACCTCACAGGTCAAGCGATGGTCCATATTAAGGTCGCTGTCCACGTGGGTGATAATGAGATCGGGCTGGAGGTCTAGGTCTGCCACCCGTCCGGCGAGATCCGCCATCGCAACCGCGTCGAATTTCTGATCCGGAAAGCCTAAGAAGCGCGGCTCCGCGATTCCTAAATGCTGGCAGGCGGCGATGGCATCCGGACGATTGTCCTGCTCGGCGCCCCTCGCCCGCACGATACCGTCCGAAAGTATCACGACCGCCACATCCCAACGGCGCATCACCAGCTTTCTAATTGTTGCCCCTGCACCCAGGGTTTCATCGTCAGCGTGCGCAACTAAAACCAAAGCGTTCATACCTAAGAAGTGCTCCTTCAATCAAAAGACGTCGCTTTCACCCTGAGTCAAATGCCACACGGTTGAATCTTCAACCCGACTCATATACGCAGCCGGGGCGTGGACGAACATAAAGCGCTTTCGCGTTGGATTGATAGAGAGGCCGACATCGTCAAACTGCGGAGCGTAAGGATGACCGGATGTCAGCCAAGCCGTCACGGTCTGCGCGCCGTGCCTCACAGCAAAGTCAAAGCAGAAGCTCAAGACACGGGGAAGCAGGTCGCGATCCTGTGTCCTCAGCAGCAGTTCGAGAATGTGCAGCGTGCGAGAGGCGCCATCCGAATAGATTTTGAGCACGAGTAGCCCTCGGTCGCCCTCGATTCTAAATTTGTGGTACTCGTTATCCGGCTTGCTGTAGCGCCAGTTCAGAAATCGCGCATCTCGCCGGACGCCGACACTCAACCCGGCAACATTCCAGACTTCGGTCGCCCACTCACCGAAAGATTTGTCCAGCATCTCGATTCGTAGACCGCCCCCCGAATAACTATCTCCGCTTAAATCACAGCTACGATGCGGCACCTCGCACAGTTCCGACCAACCTCCCCGGCGAAAGCTTTTCTCCGAGCGTTCATTCGGAAACGTGTAGCCGACAACGCCGGATTGATTTATATCCTGTAAGCAGAGACCAGCCAGATAATGCAGAAAGCCCCGCCCACGAAAGTCCGGATGCGTCATGACATCCTGAACCATGCGCGCTTCAAGCGAGTGCCCATCTACCTCGAAAAATTGAGGTATGGCCGCGTAGAGAGAAACTATCGCTTCTTTGTCGCGGATCACATACAGTTTCGCCGGACCAGCCGGCAAATCGAAGAACTGCCAAGACAGCTGTGCCGGCGTCCAGGGCACGTGAGGCTGGACAAGGTTAATCAGCGCCAGGAGAGCAGCCGCGTCTTTTGCAGTAGCCGTGCCCGTTGTCAACCCGTTCAGTTCCATCAATACAAATTGGCCGCTTGCTCTCGCGTCCTATTTCTCCTTCATAAAATTTGTGATCTCTTGCAACGAGGGGGCCGGAGCGCTGCCGGGAAAGGCCACCGCAGTAATAGTCTTGAACAGCACCGCGATGTCACTGCGCCAGGTCCGTCTCTGAAGGTACGCGAGGTTGCCCAGCAGCTTATATCGCAAAAGCGTCTCCACGTAAAATCTCTCCCGGTCGCCTTCCACGCGAGACATCAACTCCTCCTCGTTGCGTAAATGCACAGCGACCGGATCGGTGATGCCGGGCCGCACATGAAATATCTGCTGCCACAGCGGATCGTCAAGCTTCACGTAGCGAGGAACCTCTGGCCTCGGCCCCACCAGTGACATGTCTCCTTTGGCAACGTTCCACAGCTCCGGCCACTCGTCGAGCTTCATCAGCCGCAGCACTCTACCGACTGAAGTGACGCGAGCATCATCTCTCGCAGTAACCTGCAATCCGCCCTGTGCGACGCGCATCGTGCGAAACTTGTATAAGGTAAACGGGACACCGTAACGTCCGAGCCGTTGCTGCCGAAATAGAATAGGCCCGGGTGAACTCGCGGCCACTGAGATGGCAGCGACGATCCAAAGTGGCGTGGTGACTGCCAGACCCAACAGCGCGAGGGTCATCTCGACTCCGCGCGGCAGTCCTTCTTTGACCGTGTCGGCAGACGCGCTCCCTCCTTTGCTCACAGATTCAATAATCTCAGACAATCTCATTACCGCTCAGCATATATGAAGTTATATTCGTAGGAGTCATACCTGGCAAGCTTCACTTTGCATACTGAGCGCACAAACTTCTCACCGTGCGCATCACGTGTTCCAATTCATCATCACGCATTCCGGGAAAGAGCGGCAGGCTGATCAGACGTTCCCACAAAGCTGTCGCCACTGGGAAATCTTCGGCGCGCCAGCCAAACGTTTCCTGGTAATACGGATGCAGATGCAACGGGCGCCAATGCACGGAACATCCGACCCCGGCTTCCTTCAGCTTCTCGATAAATACGTTGCGATTAATCGAGAGTCGTCCCAGTCGCAGTCTGATCGGGAAGAGATGCCAAGCATGGATACGATTCGCATCTTCGGCTGGCAGTTCAACTTCTTCCACATCTCCCAAGGCTTGCAGATATCGATGAGCGATATCCTCACGCTCCAGTCGCATCTTCTCTGCCCGGGCCAGTTGATGAATGCCGATGCCCGCGGCAATGTCCGTGAGGTTATATTTATAGCCGGGCGCGATGATCCTGTAGTCCCAACTTCCTCCACCCGAGTACCTCTCCCATGCGTCACGCGAAAGCCCGTGTAGCGACATCAACCGCATCCTCTCGGCCAGTGCAGCATCTTGAGTAACGGCCATGCCACCTTCGCCGGTGGTAATGGTCTTGTTGGCATAAAATGAGAAGCAACTGATCGTCGTCGTTTCTTCGCCGCACCGCTGCCAGGGCTCTTCCGGTGCCCGCCTCCACGCGGCGGGGAAAGCATGGGCAGCATCTTCTATCGCCCATAACCCATGAGCTTTAGAGAAGCTTTGTACCGCGTCAATGTTCATCATCATTCCGCCCACGTGAACCGGCATGATTCCGGTTACCTGTAAGTCATTTGGCAAAGTACCAGGCAGTTGTCCGGATTTCAATTGAACCAGTTTTTGCGCTGCATCATCGAAATCCATGTTGGTGTGGAGCGGCTCACAATCCACTAAAATAGGGATCGCTCCCATATAACGAACGACCTCGGCGGTCGCGGCGAATGTCATCGTCGGCACCAGCACCGCCTGACCCGGCTTTAACCCTAATGCTTCTACTGCAAGATGAAGCGCCGCGGTACATGAGTTAACCGCGACAGCATATGGAGCGCCTACCGCAGCGGCGAACTCTTGCTCGAAACGGCGAACTTTCGGACCACTCGTCAGCCACCCCGAACGCAACGTGGCGACAACCTCTTCGACCTCTTGCCCACTAAGGTCGGCACGAAAAAAAGGAACTTGAGTTTTCATTATTTTGTTGAGTCTTTATAAATTACTCTTGGCTTCCGCTCTACTCTAATTGGAGTTGATACTTGCATTGGCCCTGTCGCCATTAATAAACATCGTAGCAAGGGCAGTGTTTTTAGTGCAAATTCATGCGCAGTTAGCTGTAATTATGAGCATGCTTAGTCCAAATAAGAAGCGCGCATCATGGTAGCTCAACCATGACCAGCCAGAAGATTCTTGACAAAACACTTTTAAATATGTTTACTAGGTCTTGTTGGTTGTTCATGTTTCTGACTGAGCAACTCTTGATCTTTTAAGATGACGATTGCACACGATAATGGCAAACCTGCTGTGAAGCAGGGACGCAAAGCTGTGAGTCTGCTGGTGTTAACGACATGCTCGTTGACTGTTTTACGGCAGATTGTCTAGTTGCCGAAAGGCGATCGGAGAAACTTCATCATCAATTCTGTATGCTGCATCTTACGCTGACCGCCCTCCGCGGCCGTTAAGGCTTACCAATAAGATGTCGCCACATGCTGGCTGCTCTCAGTCGGCGTCGCAGAATTCGCTGTCGAAGTAGGAACCACTCGACGCTTCGGCATGCTGCACGGGCAGCCATCGTTAATTCCTCCTTCCTGTTGTCACCCTCCTTTCCTTTTCATTCCCAATAATATTTCTTACAGGCGAGAACCATCTTGTCTGCTCGAAACTGTGCGCCACCAGCGGCAGAGGTGCGTTTTATCAGCACCTGTGTCGTCCGCGGCAAAGGTGTGTCTGCTAACACCTTTGCCGTCTGGTGGTCTCGCCGCGTCGATCATCCTTGTTTGGCTGTTGCCCCTCTGCGCTTTCACAGCGACGCAAATCTAATCTCACTGACCACAACCACTCCCGCTTCCATCTCGAACCGGGTTCATTAAAGCCAGAGGTTTAACAAATGCTTATTTCGTGCGGATTCAAGCGATCTACCTTCCGCTTATTCAATGTTGCTTTCTATACTGTTTTAATCTTTGCCACACTGATGTTTGCGCTCACCCCAATTAATCGAGCCGCCAACACCACCAACCCAACGACCCCATTCGGTACCAACCTGCTGGCACCCGCTTATACAATCACGGCAGGCCCAGGCACGGTTTCCGCCGGAGGCTCGCTCAGCGTAAGTTGGAAGATTCCGACCAAACCATCCAGGAATGATTGGGTGGGACTCTACAAAGTAGGCTCACCCAACACCAGCGGTAGCGAACTGTGGTGGAAATACACCGGCGGACTTGCAAGCGGCAAACTCGCCTTGAAAGCACCCTCGCAAGCTGGCAAGTACGAATTTCGATTGTTCCTGAGGAACAGCTATACCAATGTCGCCAGCAGCAACGTGGTAACCGTGACCACCACGCCGACCCCGACCCCGACGCCTACTGCTACACCAACACCAACCCCGACGCCCACTCCGACTCCCACCCCGACACCAAAACCGACACCAACGCCGACGCCGACGCCGACGCCCACTCCCTCCTACAGCGTCACATCCTCAAAGAACGTCGTGTTGACCAGTAGTCCGATGACGGTCACCTGGAGCATCTCTCAGAATTCATCGGCGAAAGACTGGGTAGGACTCTACAAAGTAGGCTCACCCAACACCAACGGTACCGAACTGTGGTGGAAATACACTGGCGGACTCTCAACCGGCAACTCGACGCTCAATGCCCCTGTGCAAGAAGGGCAGTACGAGTTCCGCTTGTTTCTCAATGATGCATTCAGTAATGTCGCGACCAGCGTCTCGGTCACGGTAAATCCCAGTTCAGCGCCGACACCGACACCGACTCCCACCCCAACACCTCAACCGACCCCATCACCGACGCCGATTCCGTCCACCGGCGCTCAGTTTTACACCTCGCCATCGGGCACATCCTCCGGTGACGGAAGTTCCACCAACCCCTGGAACTTGACCACCGCGATGAACCACCCGGCGGCACTCAGACCCGGCGACACCCTCCTGCTCAGAGGCGGCACCTATC
>JALZJL010000315.1 GCA_030859785.1 Acidobacteriota bacterium | reverse complement strand
AGGCCAAGGTATGTTTCCGTCAAGACGGGAATCTGTCCGGCGGTCATTTCGAGTATCTTCAGCGAAGCCTCTCTCGCCGCTCCAATCAGTGATCTGGACGCGAGGATCGAGACCCGCGAAACTTGGCAGGCGGCGATGCCCCGCGCCGTCTCATTCATCTCAGCGAGTGAATCAACGGCTGCAACCGTAACCTCTGGGAGAGCCTGTTCCAGTGCGGATAAATGTCTGAAGGCGAGCCCCGCCAGTACCAGATTCGAAAAGGAACTCGTCATCACCACACTTCGATCATTTGTTCTCGGGTCGAGGAGAAGGACGTTGACGCCCGGATGTTGGGCCAGTCGCCCCTCGGAGTTGCACGTGATCGCGACATGCCGGACTGCGGGATACAGTTTCTGAATTCTTCTCACTACGCCGACGCTTTCGGGACTGTCGCCGGATCGAGCTAAAGAAAGAAGCATCCCGGAACCGTCAAAATAATCTTCGCGATCAATCAGTAAATCGGTGGTGGCAATGGCGCGTGCGCCGGGCCAGGCTGCGGCAACCGCCGTCGCCGCATGAGCCGATGTACCCGCGCCGGTAATGACAACGCGCACCTCAGATTCAAACTCAGGTAAATCGAACTTTCGCACCCGCGCGAGGGTGGTTTCCCACAATGTCGGCTGCTGAAATATTTCGGCGCGTGTGACCGATCCGGCTGTGTCTAATGTGTCCATTCGCTGTAACGCTCCATGAGAATCTGACGGCACTGCTCTATTTGAACTTTAGTTTTAGAACGAATCGGAAAATAAAAGTCTTAGTGACTTATGTCAAGCGATAGTTCGGACAAACTTATTCAAGTGACGGAATGATAAGCCGGAAAACATCATGCTCTGTGTGTGATGGAACTTGCGCGACAAACTTTTTGACCGCGACTCAGGAAGAGATGATGAGAGTAGAGTTGCGAAAACCATTAGATGACACAGAAAGTGGTAACCGACTTTTTCTCAAGCGGCAATCTGAGACAGCGCACCAACCAGCTTCGCCTGACCCTGTGCATCGCTTCGGGCTAATCTTTAGACTTGACCATTCCGCTACAGTACATCACTTTAACGCGGCGAACGGCGATAGGTTTTTTTGCGGAAAAGCGGGGAGAGTAAAAATGGCAGATGAAGCTTGGATGGAGGGAACGATTGAAGGTGTCTCGTTGCTGCTGATGCCTGCCGCGCATGCGCTCGTGCAAGCCGTGCGGGACATTGCACAGGCGGCGGACGGATTAACTATCGAAGAGGTCTGGGTGAAGCCGAACGGCGCGGCGTCAGTCGGCTTTCACCTGCGACACGTCGCGGGCAGTGTCGACCGTTTGCTGACCTACGCGCGCGGAGAGAGTCTCACGCTGGAGCAGTTCGCCGAACTCGCTGCTGAAGGCGACGTGGACGTGTCACAAGTCACCCCGCTGGTGGTGGCGACGACCGCGCGTATTGACGAGGCGCTGACAATGATCAAAGCGATTCCTGACTCCATGTTGTTCGACTCGCGCACGGTCGGTCGTGAACGTCTGCCGACGAATGTTTTCGGGCTGCTGTTCCACATTGCCGAACACACGATGCGGCACGCCGGTCAGATCGTGACGACGGCGAGGATTGTGCGTGTGCAAAAGGCATCCGCCAAAGAAACCTGAGTGACGAAATCCGAGAGGGTCGCCGACCTCCTCGCTGAAGCGGCGACCCTTTCGATTGGAATGGTGAGAACCGGACTCGATCAACTGAAAGTAATGCACTTCCTGCGCGGCGCGTTGTTTCGACTCATGTTGCGTTGCGGGTTGAGAGTCTCGGCGGCGTGGTCGGATAGACGGTTCTCTTCACCAGCCCGTCGCGTTCCAGCCGCCGCAGAGTCTGCGCCAACATGCGTTGCGAGATGCCACGCACTTCGCTCCGCGCAGCCAGCCGATTCAAATATCATCAAGGGTATCAATAAACCGGACATGGCTGCGGTCACCCCATGTGTGCAGCCTCCATTCGCCGTCATCCTCACGTGCGATGCAATTCAATCCGACATTCCACAATTTCGCTTTACGCGGGGCGTGTAAGGGAATGTCGAGCACAAATCTGAACCAAGCATCGATTACCCCACCGTGCGTTACAACGGCGATGTCTTGACCATTATGGCGGACGGATAGGTCTTCGAGACACGCGACGGCGCGAGCGAAAAACTGTTGCAGACTTTCTCCTTCGGGGATGACATACCTTTCTTTGTCGTCGAGATGGGAACGATGTTCGAGTGGATACCCGGCTTTAACTTCAGCGTCGGTGCTACCTTGAAAGATGCCGAAATTTCTTTCACGCAATCGCGCGTCGGTGATGATTTCGTGTCCGGTTTGAGCCGCGATTAACTGCGCGGTTCCATAGGCTCTGCCGAGGTCGCTGCTGTAGAGTCTCGTAAAAGATTCTTCCGATAAACGACGCGCGATTGCTTTCGCTTGCCTCACACCAACCGAGGTCAGCGGGCTGTCGAGGTGTCCTTGTTTAATACCCTGTGTGTTCCAGACGGTCTCGCCGTGCCGTATGACAAGGAGTTTGGTCAAACGCATCGTTTCGATTTTCGGTTCACGGTGGAAGTCTTCAGTGCTTTCGTTTATCCGCTATCGCCATGCTTAACATCACGGTGCGCATGACGTTTTCGGCGCACTTGGCGAGCATCGGGTGCGCTTCGGCAATCGCCTCTTCGAGCGTGCAGGGTTTCGGGAGCATACTGAACATCGCATCGATGCCGTGCTCGAAGTTGAGGTCTGCGCCTTTGCCGACGGTCCCGGCGATGGCAATCACCGGCAAACCTAAACGCTTGGCGCGCGTCGCGACCTCAACCGGGATTTTGCCGCGCGAAGTTTGAAAATCAATGCCGCCTTCCGAGGTGAACACCAGGTCAGCGTCTTTGAGAATTTCGTCAATCTCCAAATACTCCATCACCACTTCGTAGCGTTGATGAAGTTCCGCGCCGAGCAAGGCGTGAAGCCCCGCGCCGAGCCCGCCCGACGCGCCGCCGCCGGGCATCAGGCGCACGTCCTTTCCCGTATCGCGCTTAATGATTTCCGCATAGCGTTCGAGCGCGCGCTCCATCTTCGCCACCGTCTCTTCAGACGCACCCTTCTGCGGACCGAAGACACGCGCCACACCCTGCTCGCCGCACAGGATGTTATGAATGTTGCACGCGACATCGATCCGCACGTCGTTTAAACGATTGTCGCGTTCGCCGATGTCAATCGCGTGTAGTTCGTCGAGCGCCGCCGCGCCGTCGCCGATAGATGAGCCGTCTGACTTTAATAACTTGACGCCGAGACTCGCCGCCGCGCCCGCGCCGCCATCGTTAGTGCCGGAGTCGCCGCAACCCAGGAGGATCCGTTCGGCTTCTTCGTCGAGCGCGAATTTAATCAACTCGCCGACACCGCGCGTCGTGGTCCGCAAAGGATCACGGCGCTCTTTCGGCACGAGACGCAACCCGGCAGCCGCCGCCATCTCTAACACGGCGACGCGCTGTGGCTTCCCCTTACTTTCGACAGTGTGTATGTTTTTCTTGCCGATGATGCCGAAGTAACTGTCAACTTCATCGCCGACGGGACCCGTCACCTTCACCTTTCGCATCTTCCCGCGCGTCGCGCGGACAAGTGTCTCGGTAAAACCTTCGCCGCCGTCAACGAGCGGCACTTCGACGATGCGCGCTTCGGGAGCCGCGCGTCTGACGCCTTCCGCAATCGCCGCCGCCGCCTGCTCCGGACTCAAGCTTTCCTTAAAGCCCGACGGCGCGATCACGACACATAGCTGAGACATTTTCGCTTCTCCTTCGCTTGATAAAACGCTTCATCACCTCGCCACTCGTATATACTGCTCGCCCCGAACATGACATGTGTCTTAATTAGACATTAATCCAACCCGACTTTAAAGTAGCGCGTTTAGCGTGACGCGCGAATGTCTGTTGACGGTGAAGCTAACCGACTTATGGGTGATGAAGCAAACATGACTACGACTAACTTGATCGACGAGGATACAGTCGATGGCGGGTGAAGCGTCTGAGCGCACGGTCGAAGCGACCGGGAGTTTGTGGGCGCGGGTTGATGCGCGCAACGCCGAAGCCGGAAAGAAGAGGACGAAAGAACAGTTCGAGCCGATTACCGCGCGGCAGTTTCGGTGGGTTGTTGACGCGATACTTCCGCTCGCGCTGACCATCGCTGTCGGCATCAGCGTGCTGCTACCGCAGACGCTGCCCGTCCCGGCGCGCATCGCGCTCTTCTCTTTCGCGCTCGCCGCGATTCTCTGGTCGACTACCTCGCTTAACGCTGCCTATGTCGCGCTCGCCGTCACGGTGCTGATGGTCTTGTCGGGGGGCAGTTCGCAAGACAAACTTTTTGACGCGCTCGCCTCCGACGTGATCTGGCTGATGATCGGCGCGTTCGTACTCGGTGCGGCGGTGCAAAGCACAGGACTAGCGGCGCGACTCACGGGGCTGGTCGTCGGGCGGGCGCGCAAGGTGAGCAGCATGTTCTGGTTGTTAACTTCGGTGCTCGTGCCGCTCACGTTCTTCATCCCTTCGACTTCGGGACGTGCCGCGATCATGATTCCGGTTTTTAACAGCATTGCCGACGCCGCCGATGACCAACGAATCACGCGCGCCCTCGCCCTGCTGATCCCGACCGTCATCCTCGTCTCCACCATCGTCTCGATCATCGGCGCGGGTTCGCATCTCATCGCCAACGATCTGCTTCATCAAATCACCGGTACGCGCATCTCGTTTGCGAAGTGGGCGCTCTACGGCGTGCCGTTCGGCGTCACGGCAAGCGTCGCATCCTGTTGGACTATTCAGCGTATGTTCTTAAATGCCGAACGGCGCAATCGTCAACTCGAAGTGGCGCGGCGCAGCCAGCCGAAACCTTTGACGACAAATGAAAAGAAGACGCTCGGCGTCGCCGGAGTGATGATGGCGTTGTGGCTGACGGAAGGTTTTCACGGGGTAGAGATCGCGACCGTAACGGTCGTCGGCGCGCTCGTCCTGACGTTGCCAAAGTTCGGCGTGCTCAGTTGGAAAGAAGGCTTAAAAGCCGTGTCGTGGAATCTCATCATCTTCGTCGGCGCCGCGCTCGTGCTCGGTCAGGCACTGATTGAGACCGGCGCGGCGCAGTGGATTATCGAAGGCGTGTTTGCGGTCAGTGGCATTGCAGGTGCAGAGTCACACTTGTTGATTCTGCTCGCCTTCGCATTCATCGTCCTCACCTCGCACATCTACATGACTTCACACTCGGCGCGTGCCGCCGCGCTCGTCCCCGCGTTGCTTTACCTCGGCAACAGTCTTGAACTTAACCCGACGGCAGTGATGTTCATCGGAACCGTCGGCATGAACTATTGCCTGACTTTTCCGGTCAGTTCCAAAGCACTCTTGATGTTTCAGGAACTCGAAGGCGAGACCTTTCAACCCGCTGACCTCTTACGCTTAAGCGCGGTGCTGTTGATCGTACACCTCGTTTTAATCGTCGCGTTTTACTACGGCTACTGGCAGTGGATCGGACTCGCGTTATGAATCTCAGACGGAAGTTATTAACCGCGTTCGGCGCGCTCGCTGTGCTCGTGTTGCTGACGGCGGGTATTATGTTCTGGGTGATCTCGCAGTGGAAGACGACGAACGCCCAAATTGAAGACCATTACCAGCGCAGCCTCTTGTTACAGCGCGTGCGCGCCGCAACATTCCGCGCCTTCAAGGAAGTGCCGGACGCCGTGGCAGGTGACGACCCTGACTCGCGCCAAGAGTTCGATGTATACATTCGTCCTGCGCTTGACGACTTCCAGCGTTGGTCGGAACTCGCGGTCAGCGAAGAAGAGCAAGCGCAGGTGCGCGACGTGCGTCAGGCTTTCGATGTGCTTGTCGACGACGCGACGCTGACATTTGATCTCGTCGAAGCCGGGCGGCAACGTGAAGCTTTCGAGTTGATGGAGGGCAAGGTGGAAGACAACGACTTTGCCGAGTTCAACCGTCTGACGGAAGAAGCTGTCGCCTCCGACCAACGCTTCCGGCAAGTCGTGCGCGAAAGCAACTTGCGCACAAGGCGCACCGCGCAAGTCGTGCTCTCCGCCGCTGCCTTCAGTGCCGTATCGCTCGTGCTGCTGCTCGCTGCCTACCTCGCGTCTGACCTTTTCGCCCCCTTACGCGAAGTCGAAGCATCATTAAAAGCCGCGTCACAGGGCGATTTTACGAAGCGACTCGACGAAGAACGTGACGACGAATTCGGGGCGCTGAACCGCGAATACAATCGCTTAGTCGAACAAATCGCACGACGCGAACAGCAGATGGCGGCGGGCGCAAACGAAAACCATGACGAAGCGCATGACGAAACCAACACGACCTCACGTTTGACCCTCCACACGCTGGTCGCGCAACTGCGGGGTCGCATACTCCGTTTCGCCGGCACCCAAGCCGCCGACGGCGATGGTGATTCCGCCGACACCGCCGAAGATAAGCGCGCACTCGTCGCTAAGATAGAAGAGTTAGCGCAGTCGGTCGCGCGCGTCACCGAGTTCGGTTTTCCCCTCGACCTCAATCTCGCGCGCACCGATGTCCGCACCTTGCTCTACGAAGTCTTGCTGCGCTTCCACGACGACCTCTCCACGCGCGGCATCAGCTTCGAACTCAACGTCGCGCCCGAAGTTGAGTATGCGACGATAGATCGTCTGAAACTGCGTGAAGCCATCGGCGAATTGGTACGCAAGGCACTCGCCGCCCTGCCCGAACGGGGCGGCAGCATCGGCCTGCGCGCCCGCATCAATGGAGAAGCAGACGCCCAACTCCTCATCGAAGTTGCCGACGACGGCAAAGGCAAAGATGAATCCCTACTCGATCAAACCTTTGATGGAGGAGGCGCGCCACGTTCTATGGGGAAACATATCGGCTTACGCTTCACCGAAGCGATTGTTGAACAACACGGTGGGCAACTTGATTTCCACAGCCAGCAAGGCGAAGGAACACACGTTGTCATCCGATTGCCGGTACGCACGTAGCTTGATTTGTAGATTGGGAGCTAAGCCTCAGTCCAACTAAGACATGCGGCAAACGATTCGTTAAGCGGCGGTGCTGTCATGACAACGACCCGAAATAGAAATAATTACGCTTAATTCCTGTAATGAACATACTGAAGCATTATCATTTCTGCCTCGTCCTGACAGTCCTCTGCTGCGTGGCGACAACCCACGCACAATCGGCGGATGAAGACATGCGTGAAGAAACGCAGTTCCGCACCGAGGTCGAGGTGGCGATGCCGCTCTACAAGAATTTTGAGTTTGTCTTCGGCGGTGATTTCCGCTTCGGCCAAGTCGCGGAAGCGAATCGATTCGTACGCGGCGAAGTCGGCTTTTTATACAAACAGAAAATTGGTAAGTTCCTCACGCTCGTGCCTCGTTATCGTTACCGGGCGACGCAAGAATTTAATGGTGCCAACGAGAACGAGAATCGCCTCTCTTTTGATGGCGTGGCGGGCTTTACGATGAAGCGTTTCAGCGTCACTGACAACAATTTGTTCGAGTATCGAATTCGCAATTCCGGCAAAACGACTCGGTACCGCAACCGATTGAAGGTCTCGCATCCGATTAGCATCGCCGATTCCGACTTCGCTCTGTTCGCATCTGACGAAATCTACTACGAGTGGGAAGAACGTGCGTGGACACGCAATCGATTTAAAGTCGGCGTGACGAAAGACATTACCGCACAGTCCTCATATGAGCTGTACTACATGCGACAGAACGACGACTTCAGTCGTCCGGGCGACTTGCACGTCTTCGGCATTGAATTAGAGATTGAACTCAAAAGATTGTTCGGCAGGTAATGTTGAGCACAGTGTTGCATCAAATGAAGCGAAGCACGCTGCCACGCCAGGTAGCTGGCGTAGTTCAGGGAAAACGATTGCGAGCAGCGTGATGAGGGCGGCGGTGATGAGCGCGCGGCGATGAATCCGTCGCGCCTTGTCGCGTAGTTCGGCGATGATGTGCTCGTCGTCTATCGGTTCCTCGCGCGTGTCCATGTTGCACGTACCGCTTGGAAGATGTTGAGTCGCTGTCCGGCAATCAATGTTGATAGAAGCGCAAATGGAATAGAGAGCGGCAGCGTCAGCAGAATTGTCACCGGATGGATGAACGACTCGAACTGCGCGGCCAGAATCAGATACATGAAGATGAACGAGAGCACGAAGGCCAGCATGAACGACTGGTTGGCGCGTTGGAGTTCCTTCGATTGACCCGTAACGCCCGTGCGATAACCCGGTTCCATATTCAGTTCGCTCGCGTAACGCTGGACGGCGGCGAGACCATCTGCCTCCGAGCCGTTCGGCGCCAGACTCGCCGAAATCGTGACCTGCCGTTGCCGATTCAGACGGTCAATCGAAGCCGGACTTTCACCCTCTTCGAGGCGCACGAGTTTTTCCAAACCGGCTGTGCCGCCTGAAGATGAAGCGACCGTGAAGTTGCTCAAGTTCTCGCGCGTCCGACGGGACTGTTCGCCCGCGCGCACCACCACGTCATACTGGTCGGAGCCTTCACTGTAAGTAGTGACGCGCTGACCGGCGGAGAGCGTGCTCAAAGCTTGCGCGACATCGCCCGCTTTGACGCCGAGATCGGCGGCGCATTGACGGTCGATGATGATGCGGACTTCCGGGCTGCTGAGTTGGAGAGAGCGGTCGGCGTCGCGGAAGTTGTCATCCTTCTTGATGCGTTCGACCAGCTTGTTCGAGTATTAGTCTAATTTCTGAATATCGGGGCCACTGATAAAGAGTCCCAACGAAGAACCACCGCCGCGCCCGCCGCCGCCGCCGATTATGCTCGCGCCGCTGGACGAGGAACCCGACGCGCCGATGACATACTCTTTCGGATACTTTCTTTTACGGATCATATCGCGCGTGCGTTGAATCAATTCGGCCGGTGAACGCTCGAGCTCCTCAACCGGCTTAAGCCTGACCTGAACCGAGCCTTGATTCGGTTGACCGCCGCCGCCACCGCCGCCCGCGTTGACGCGTGTGCTCTCGACGCCGGGAATCTGCTCGCGCACGTCTCGCGCGATGCGTTCCGTGACCGATTGCGTCGCGGCGAGGCTCGTGCCCTGCGGAGCACGCAAAGAAACTTGAAAAGCCGACTCGTCCTCGTCCGGCAGGAAATTGTAACCGACGTACCGGTAGAGCGGCCAGATGGAAGCGACGACGAGCACGCACACCACGACGATCAGCCAGCGATGCGCCATCGACCACTTCAGCATCCACATGTACGCGCTATCAATCGGACGATAGAAGCGACCGCCCTTCGACGACGAATGCTACTGGTGCGCGCCATCCGCGTCCTCCGCGCCAAAGCGCGCCCCCGCTACGACGTTATCCGTCAGAGAGCGTGCACGCGTATTCGCGCCGTGCTGACGCCCGAACAGCAACAGCGTTTCGACGCCCGCATCGCCGAACGCGACGCACGTCGCAGCCAGGACGACAAGGATGATCGCTAAACGTACCAGCAACGACTGTAGGAGCGTGAGTTCGACGCTGAAATTATTCCGATGAAGTCACCGTCTAAATCAGACCACACGACAATGGGCCAGACTCCGGTTCAGCGAACCCCTTGATCAACATAAAGCCGTGCAAGTTCACGTTTAAGCAGTTTGCCCGTCGGCCCCTTCGGAATCTCCGTGACGAAGCGCACCGACTTCGGGCACTTATAATCCGCGAGTCGTTCACGGCAAAAAACTATTAACTCCTGTTCGCTTGCCTGCGCCCCTTCTTTGAGCATCACGAATGCTGTCACCTCTTCACCGTAAAGTTTATCGGGCACGCCGATGGTCGCCGCCGCCGCGATGGCCTGGTGCTGGTAAAGCGCTTCGTCAATCTCGCGCGGATAAATGTTTTCGCCGCCGCGGATGATCATGTCGGATTTACGATCCACGATGTAGAAGAAGCCGTCCGCGTCTCGGCGTCCGATGTCGCCCGTGTGAAACCAGCCGTGACGGAACGCACGCGCCGTCGCATCTTTCTTCTTGTAATAACCATTGAATATATTCTCGCCGCGCAGAACGATCTCACCCAACTCGCCGTCGGAAACCTCTCTGTCTTCGTCATCGAAAATCTTCATCTCGTTTCCGATAGCCATGCCGCAAGAGCCGGGTCTTCGCCTTCTGTCCGGCGGGTTAAACGTCGACCGGCAAGTGGATTCCGAGAGGCCGTAGCCCTCAACAACGAGGCAACGGAAAGTTTCTTCAAAACTTTTCAAAACTTCAACGGGCACAGGCGCCGACCCGCACATCGCGAAGCGTAGTTGTTCGGTGTGCACACCCTCGGGCACGCCTTGCGGGTATGTTGCCAGCAACATAGAAAGCATTGTTGCCACCGACCCGAATGACGTGACGCCGTAATCGGAAATGATCTGCCAGAAGCGTGAGGCGGAGAATTTAGAACTGATGACGGTTGAGCCGCCCGCGTAGAGCGATGTCAGCGTGGTGACGGAGACGGCGTTCATGTGAAAGAGCGGCATTACCGTCAGCAACCGATCACGCTCTCCAAAATTCATCCAGGTTGAGATTTGGCGCGCGTTGGCGATCAGGTTGCCATGTGTCAGCACGCAACCCTTCGGTTTCCCCGTCGTGCCAGAAGTGTAAATGATAATCGCTTCCGTTCCGCTCTCAAGTGAAACTTCCGGCAAGTCATGATGCGTGTCACGAACATTTCGCGTTGCTTGAACGTCGTCATCAAATCCAGTAACGTGTTCTAACTTCGGCAGATCACAGCGGATGCTCGCAACCTCTGCGGCAAACGCTGAATTCAACAGGAGAACCTTCGCATCGGAATCGGCGATTATGTAAGCCATCTCCAGTGGCTTCAACAGAGAGTTAACCGGGCCGGCGATAGCTCCTGTCTGGAAGCACGCGAAATAAGCGATGATGTATTCGGCACTATTCCTCAACAGCAGGCTGACGACGTCGCCTTGACGGATGCCGTGAGAGAGAAGCAACCGCGCGGCGCGGTTCACCGCCGCGTCAAACTCCGCGTAAGTCCAGCTTCGCCCGTCCTCTTCGGAGAACAAAAAAGTCTCGTCGCTTCTCGCCTCCACGCGCTGCTTCAGCAGTTCGCGCAGGTTCTTCGGATCAGAAATGTTCATATCAGCCATGTTACGGCTTATGATATATTGGCGTCCTCTTGAGCACCTAAGCAAAAGTTTTTCGGTATAAAGAATGAACAAAAATACCGTTCTGATTGACTTCCACTTTTGCCTTTTACCTTTTCACTTTTGCCTTACTGCTTAGCTACTACCTTTGCAAAGCTGTGTGATGAAGGTGAAAGTTCCCTTCCGGTTTGCTTTCAGCTTTCAAAACACTTTCGCATATTTTCGCCGTATGATTATCTATCGCAATTACATCAACGGTCAGTGGCAGGAATCCGCATCCCCCAAAACGGTTGAGAACATTAACCCGGCGCGCATCTCCGACGTTCTCGGAACCGTAAAACTGGCTACTCGCGAAGAGGCGCGCGCGGCTGTCATCGCGGCCAGCAATGCGTTCCGCGATTGGCGCGCCACGCCTGCTCCGACGCGGGGGAGCATCGTCGCGCGCGCGTCGCGTCTGCTCGAAGATGATAAAGAAAATCTGTCATTACTCTTAACCCGAGAAGAAGGGAAAACAATCGCCGAATCGCGCGGCGAATTGCAACGCTCGATCAACGTCGCGGAGTTTTGCGCGGGCGAAGCTCGCCGCATCAACGGCGAGACGATTCAATCCGAGTTACCGTCAAATTTTGCATACACCATCAAACAACCGCTCGGCGTCGTCGCCTGCATCACGCCCTGGAACTTCCCCGTTGCCATTCCCATCTGGAAGATCGCGCCCGCGCTCGTCGCCGGTAATACGGTGGTCTTTAAGCCCGCCACCTTAACGCCCGCGACGGCAGTTCGCATCGTCGAGATTTTTGAGGCAGCGGGCGTGCCGAAAGGCGTCCTTAATTTGGTGATCGGCTCCGGCTCAGAAGCGGGCGACGAGATCATCAACCAGAGGGCGGTGCGTGCCATCTCCTTCACCGGCTCGAACGATGTCGGCATTCGTCTCTATGAACAAGTCTCAAAGCGCGGCGCAAAAGTGCAGTGCGAGATGGGCGGCAAGAATCCTGTCGTGATTATGGAGGATGCGGATTTAGATTTAGCCGTCGAGTCAACCGCGCAAGGAGCGTTCGGCTCTTCAGGTCAACGCTGCACCGCGACATCGCGCGCCGTCGTTGTCCAGGACATCGCCGATGAATTTACCAGACGCATCGTCGAGCGCGCCGAAAGCATGAAGCTCGGCGATGGCAGTGACCCAAACACGGAGATCGGCCCGAGCGTCGACGAGAATCAATTCAAGACTGTGCTCGGCTACATCGATGTGGGGCGCGAAGACGGGGCGCGACTCGTGTGCGGCGGCGCGCGAGCGTCAGGCGGCAAACTGGATCAAGGTTATTTCGTGCAGCCGACAGTTTTCGACCATGTCACGCCCGACATGCGCATTGCACGCGAAGAAATCTTCGGCCCGGTGCTTTCCATCCTGCGCGTCAAAAATTTTGACGAAGCATTACAAGTCGCAAACAATAGTGACTACGGTTTATCTTCTTCCATTTTTACCAACGACGCCACGCGCGTCTTTCGCTTCGTTGACGAAATAGAAACCGGCATGACGCACATCAACTCACCCACCACCGGCGGCGAAGCGCACATCCCATTCGGCGGCATCAAAGCGACGGGTATCGGTGAGCGCGAACAAGGCTCGACGGCACTCGATTTCTATACTGAATTAAAGGTCGTCTATGTTGACTACACCGGACGCAAGCGCGAAGGAAATTTATACTGATGAGTAACGTGAAGCAGCAAGACACCAGCTCGATTAAACAAGCGGTCGCGCAGTCAGAAACAATTCGCAAACACCGGGAGTTTATCTTCCCCGCGGTGGCGAATTATTACGCCGAGCCGATTGCGCTGGTGCGCGGCGAAGGCGAGTATGTGTGGGATGATGCGGGCAGACGTTACCTTGATTGCTTCGGCGGCGTGCTCACCGTGAGCGTCGGCCATGCCAATCCGATAGTCAACGCGGCGATCATCGAACAGGTCAAGACGCTTCAGCACATTTCGACGCTATATGGCAACAAGCCGCAAGCCGACCTCGCAGAGAAGCTGTACCAGATCACGCCCGGTCGCCTCAAGAAATCTTTCTTCACCAGTAGCGGCACGGAGGCGGATGATACGGCGATCACCGCCGCTAAACTGTATACGAATCGCCACGAGATCGTCGTGCTCCGCCACAGTTACAGCGGACGTTCCGCCACCGCGCTCTCAGCCGTCGGTCATTCAACCTGGCGACAGCTTCCCGCTCAAGTGGCGGGCATTGTTCATGCACGCGCGCCATATTGCTATCGCTGTCCACTTAAGCTTTCTTATCCCGAATGTGGGTTGGCCTGCGCCGAAGACATCGAAGACGTGATTATGACCACCACGACCGGAGAGATTGCGGCGTTTATGGCTGAACCGATTTTGGGCGTCGGTGGCTTCATCGTTCCTCCTCCGGGATATTTTGAACGCGCCGTTGAAATCACACGCAAATACGGCGGACTCTTTATCGCCGACGAAGTGCAAACCGCCTGGGGACGCACAGGCGACAAGTGGTTCGGCATCGAGCATTGGAACGTCGAGCCGGATATCATCACGTCCGCCAAAGGTATGGGAAACGGCGTGCCCATCGGTATGACGACGGCGACGCCCGAAGTCGCCGACAGTTTCAAAGGCTTGACGTTCGCCACCTTCGGCGGCAACCCCGTTTCAATGGCTGCTGCGCTTGCCGTCATCCGTGTTATCGAAGAAGACGACTTACGCACCAACGCCGCAACGGTCGGCGCATATCTGCGCGAGCGATTTGAAGAACTGAAAGACAAATACGCAATCATCGGCGACGTGCGCGGGCTTGGACTGATGCAAGGCATCGAACTCGTGAAAGATCGCGAAACGAAAGAGCCGCACCCGCAAGCCGTGCTGAAAGTCTTTGAAGAAACGAAACGGCGCGGCGTGCTGATCGGCAAAGGCGGGCTCTACGGCAACGTGATTCGCACCGGCATGATGCTTAATTCAACGAGGGAGCATGTTGATGAATTGATCGAAGCTTTGGATGCAGCCTTCGCATCATGCGAATGAAATACCGTTCAGTGTTTACACGAAAGTGAGGTTTACTAAATGGAAGTTCTGACCATTGAAGCAAACGTTAATAACGGTCAAATCAAGTTGCCCTCAGACGTTAACTTGCCTGAACACGATAGGGTTTACGTCGTCGTGCCGGACATGAAAACTGAGCCGACCGCGCATCTGTTCAGCCCGCGCTTAAAGAATCCAAATCAAGCAGCCGAGTTTGAGGTGCAGGTCATTGAGGAATCTTCCAATGTCGGTTTCGGAGAAATTAGATGAAGACCCTAATCCGTAATGGGCGCATCATCACCGCCATTGACGATTACCGAGCCGACATCTTAATCGAAAACGAAGTCGTGTCCGTTATCGGCGCGAAGCTTGAGATGGAAGCCGACCGTGTGATTGATGCGTCGGGGAAGCTTGTTATTCCCGGCGGCATTGACCCGCACACGCATATGGAGTTGCCATTCGGCGGCACGCAGTCGTCCGATGATTTCCGCACGGGCACAATCGCCGCCGCGCATGGCGGGACGACGACGATTATTGACTTCGCCGTACAGTATAAAGGCCAATCGCTCACCGAAGCGTTGGATGCGTGGCACGCGAAGGCCGAAGGCAAGACGGCGATTGATTACAGCTTTCACCTCATCACGACCGACCTTGAAGACGAGCGCGTTCCCGAATTTCACAGAATCATGGATGAGGGCGTGACGAGCTTCAAACTCTTCATGGCTTACCCCGGCGTCTTTCTCGTTGACGATGCGACGATCTTTCGCGCGATGACCGCCGCCGGAGAGCGCGGCGGACTCATCTGTATGCACGCGGAGAATGGCGTCGTCATCAACGAGATCATCAAACGCGCTCTCGCCGAAGGGCGAACCGCGCCTAAGTACCACGCGCTGACGCGCCCGACGCGCGCCGAAGCCGAAGGCGTGCATCGCGCGATTTCGATTGCTGAGATGGCTGAGTCGCCCGTTTATATCGTGCATCTGAGTTGCGCCGATGCACTCGATCAAGTACGCGAAGCGCGTGACCGGGGGCTTCCCGCCTTTGCCGAAACCTGCCCGCAGTATCTTTTTCTTTCTTATGATAACTACGAAGAGCCGGGTTTTCATGGCGCGAAGTATGTGATGACGCCGCCGCTTCGTGAGAAGTGGAATCAGGACGAACTGTGGAAGGGATTAAGGACGGACGACCTGCAAGTTATCTCGACCGACCATTGCCCGTTCTGCATGAAAGAGCAGAAAGAGTTGGGGCGAGCCGACTTCTCGAAAATCCCGAACGGCGCGCCCGGCGTCGAGCATCGCGTGCCGCTCATTTACAACGGCGGCGTGGTGGAAAATCGTCTCTCGCACCATCGCTTCGTCGAACTCACCTCAACCGCCGCCGCCAAAATGTTTGGTCTCTTTCCGAAGAAAGGAACCGTCGCCGTTGGCTCGGACGCCGATATCGTCATCTTCGATCCGGAAAAGGAGCAGACCATCAGTGCGCAGACTCACCACATGAATGTTGACTACAGCGCCTACGAAGGCAAACGGATCAAAGGCGTGGTTGAGACGGTTCTTTCGCGTGGTCGCATCATCATCGAAAACGGCGAATACAAAGGCAAGCCGGGCGACGGGCAATTTTTGAAACGCGGAACGTGCGTGGCAATGTGAATTTTGGATAAATTAGTTGACAGTACCGTTCCGCTGGCTCGTCGATTTCCTACGCGTCGGCCTGCAAGACCCGAAAGCCAACGCACGCGACTTGCGAAGGCTGATCCCACGCCGATTGCCGAGCGGCAGACCGTTGGCTGACTTCGAGTAAGACGGATTGCCAATGAATGGGGAGGTGAAGAG
>JALZJL010000278.1 GCA_030859785.1 Acidobacteriota bacterium | reverse complement strand
TGCGTTTCCATCAAGCGGAGCAGTTGGAACTCCGCCGGGATGCGCAACCCAGGCGCAGACAGGCCGGAAGAGTAACCGAGCAACAGATCACGCCGCTCTTCCTCCCGGTGGAAAAGGTACATGTGCTCAGTGTGCAAAGCCTGTTGGACTTTTTGGCTGACGTGATTGGACATCTCCGGCAGAGAGTCGAGGCGCTTCAGGTCATCGATCAGTTCGCGCAGGATTTGTTCCTGATTGTAGGCTTCGCGGAAGAACCGGCGATCAACCCATTCGCTCAATCGGTGGCGAAACATCAAGCCGAAGGCGGCAATCAGCAGCACATAAAAGTAGATGGAATTTTGAAAGAGTATCTCCGGCAGAGTCCGGTTTGGGTTGGCGATGATGGTCACAAGCAGTCCGATGATTGGCAGCGCAAAGATGATCCGCAGCCCATTCTTGGCGAGCAGATACTGTACACCTCGACGGATAATCAGACTGACCGGAATCACCTGATGGCGCACGATGGCGTAGGCGAACGACAGCGGAATTAACATCAACGCGATTAACGCGACGCTGATGACGACCAGTAAGAGCGGGTCTATTGAGGGCTTGAGGATGGGGAACAAGGCTCTTAATAAGAAGTTCGGTGTAAGGCCCACCGTGACGCCGACCAGGATGATACGCAGCTTTCGCCGAGCTACTTGATTGGCCTTCCGATAATTAACAATCAGCGATAGGAACGCACCCAGTAGATAGAGGCTGCAAATGATTAGAAGGATGACCCATATCCACTGCAAGTCTTGAAAAGGGCCGGTGATCCCCCTTGTCTCGGTCGTCAAGCGGAAAGCAGCGATCACCAACAAGGGATATACCGTCAGCAGGAACAAAGGATAAAGGTAGTATTCCAATCGTGGGAACCGGGCTAGCAGTGGCGAACGTTCCGGGAAGATGAGGAAGAAGTGAAGGATGATCGGCACTGTGCCTGATGCTGCGATGAGGAGGCCGACAGACACAACCCCGACGAGCCACCACGGTAAATTTGTCGTCAGCAGTGAGAGGGGATGTATCGCCGCCCCAAACATGCCGAGCATCAGCGCGAGGAGCAAAGCCTGCTTGTCATCCCGCTTTAGCAGGAAAATGGTCAATCCGGTCAGTAGGAAAGTAGCCGGGAGGATTAGCTGAAAGAAAACAATAATGATGCGAATCCACGGATGGTAAGACGCCGTGCGGAGCGTCAGTTGCTCGGTTCGACTATCGCGCCGAACGACGACTGTGTAGTTGGCTCCCGGTGTGAAGCGCGCGAAGGTCTCGAAGTACTGACGAACTTTTCTGAATTCCCGATTGTCCAACAAAACTATTTCATCGCCATCTCGCAGCGAGGATATACTTGCGCGGGACACACCGCTATAAGTCTGCACTCGACCATCGAGACCCAGCACCCAGCCGGGATCGCCCGCCGTATGGAAATATAAAATGCTATAGCAGCTATTAACTCCGAGGCAACCACACATTAGAGTGAAGAAAAGTCCAATGAGAATGATCCGTCGTCGCCTGCTGAGGACAAGCTTCGAGTCTTGTGCCTGGTGATCTTCTCCGAGAGTCCAAGTGTCAGGCGCAGCGAGAAGTTTGGTTGCACCATCATGCCTTCCCTCCTGCAACCCAGAGCCATCTGCTGCGAGCAAGTGCGCTGCTACTTCATGTGCCGGCACATTCATGAAGCTGCCCGTCTTCTCATAGGCCGCTAACAGCGACTCGACTTCCTGCTGCAACGCTTTGTCTTCAGCACAAGCTCTGTTCACATAATCGGCACGCTCCTCGCTGTCCTTCAGCGCCAAAGCTGATTGGAAGGTGCTCTCGATTTGCTGCCAGCGTTCAGCGTTCATCTCTGCTTCTCGCCATCCATCTCACGTCGTAGCCACGCCTTCGCTAATGCCCAGTCGCGGATCACTGTGTTCTCTGACACTTCTAAAACCGCCGCCGTCTCTTCCACACTTAGCCCGCCGAAATACCGCATCTCGATCACCCGGGCTTTTCGATGATCGATCTTAGCCAGACTCTCGAGCGCTTCGTCGAGCGCCAACATCTCTGCCGACTGCGCGGGTGACATCAGCGCCGCTTCATCTAACGACAACCGCTCGGCCCCGCCACCCCGCTTGGCCCGGTGCTGCGTGCGCGCGTGATCGACAACGATGCGCCGCATCAATTGCGCGGCGATGGCGAAGAAGTGCGCGCGGTTCTCAAAATGCACCTGCCGCTGATCGATCAGCCGGAGGTAAACCTCATTGACGAGCGCAGTGGTTTGTAAGGTGTGGCCCGCCCGCTCGCGCTGCATGTAACGATGCGCAAGTTGGCGCAAGTGGTCGTAAACGAGTGGGATCAGTTGGTCGAGAGCTTCGCGGTCACCGCCCCTCCAGGCGAGGAGTCTTTCTGTGACGTCGTGTTGTGAAGGAGTCGTCATCAGGGCTGGTCCTCAAGCGACCGGGCATTCAGCGGTAGAGCCATCTCCGAGAGAACGATCTGCGACTGGGCATATCTGCAAGTGCGCGGGCGGAGCGGAGTATAGCAGATTGCCGAAAGGAGGTTTGGAGAAGCCAGGGCGGGCGAAAAGATTTATGTGTGCGTTGTGTCTGGCAGGCCGGAGTGTCGCGTAAAGAAGATGAGAGCGTGAAAAACTTTGTTCTTCGTTGGTAAATTAAGGAGGAACTGATGAAACAAAATAACCTGTGGCAGATAGCGTCGATTAACCTGGTCGTAAGCTGTTTCCTAATAATGTCGGTCCCCGGCCAGACTAATTCGCAACATCCGCCATCTGCCGTGACCTATAACAACCTCGGTCTAAAACATGCTCAGGAAGGTCGTTATGGCGAGGCGATTGAGGCCTACCAGCAGGCGCTCAACCTTGAACCGCTTCTCGCTGAAGTGCATTTCAATCTCGGCACCGCTTATTACAAATCACGCCGTTACCAAGAGGCGATCATCTGTCTCAAACGAACCATTCATCTCAAGCCCGATTACGCCAAGGCTCATAATAACCTGGGATTGGCGCTGTCCGATTCCGGTCAGCACAAAGAAGCCATCGAGGCTTACCGGCACGCGCTCAAACTCGACGCTGATCTGGCTGAGACTCACTGTAATCTCGGCACTGAATACTACGACCTCGGACAGTACGATGATGCCATCAAGTCGTTCAATCGTGCCATTCAACTCAAGCCGACATTTGTCAAAGCGCTCAATAATCTGGGCATGGCGTATGCCGACTCCAATCGGAGCAAAGAAGCCATCGAGACTCTCACACGGGTGATTAGCATCCAGCCTGACCTGCCTGATGCGCACTACAATCTGGGTTATACCTACAACAAGGCGAACCGGCACACTGAGGCGATCAGCGCGCTCAAGCAGGCGATCAGTCTCAGGCCGGATTATGCGACGGCGCACGGCTTGTTGGGTGGTGTGTACGCGGCATCGGGTGAGTACCAGGAAGCGATGGCGTCGCTCAGGCATGCGATCAGTCTGCGCCCTGACATGACACAAGGCCACAACAACCTGGGATATTCCTATTTCAACTTGGAGCAATACGAAGAAGCGGTCGAGGCTTACCGGCAGGCGATTCACTACGACCCTGACAATCTCGTCCCGCACATCAATCTCGGCCATGTCTATGATCGTGTGGGTCGGCACACGGAGGCGCTCGCGTCTTACACACGGGCGCTGCAACTCGACCCGCATAATGCTGAGGCGCACTCCAACCTGGCCGTCACCTACCGCAAGTTAGGACGATACAAGGAAGCCGTCGAGTCTGGCCGGCGAGCCATCAGTCTCAAGCCTGACTTGGCCGAGGCGCACCACAATCTGGGAGTGACTTATTACACGATGGGTCAACACAAGGTCGCCATCGAATCTTACCGGCGAGCCATCTCTTTCGACCCGAACTATTTGGAAGCGCACTTCAATTTAGGAGTGGTCTATGTTTCTGCCAAGAATAATGGCGCAGCGCTAGTGCAACACCAGATGCTGAAGACGCTCGACCGGAAACTAGCGGACGAATTCTTTAAGGTGATGCACCGCGATAAGATTTTGAGTGTGTCCGCCAAATGAGCGCGTGCAGGTTTATTAACACGGCTGCGTTAAAGCAGTTCTGCTAACAAAATTGGCTGCGCCGCTTTCACATCACTGAAAAGCGGCGCGGCCAGTTAATGCAGAGGGTTGAATCAACTCTCTGCCGAAGTTCGTCGGAAATTAGAAAATGAACTTCGCTGCGAGTTGAACATTGCGCCGTTCAAAATTCCCGCTCGGGAAGACGCCGCGCTGAGCCGCGATGAAGTTGAAGCTGGAGCCGTCGAGTTGCAGCGGGTTGATGAACAGATTCGCATGATTAAGCAAGTTGAATGCTTCGAAGCGAAGCTGCACGCTGTACTTTTCGTTGAGCCTGATGCGTTTGTAGAGGCCGGCGTCGATGTTGTAATAGCCGGGGCCGCGGAACGCATTACGCTTCACCATCTCCGCCGGGAACGGCCCGTTCGCCCCGGTGTTGGAACGGTCGACGATGGTCGGTAGTTGCAGATAGTTGAAGCTGTTCGGGTTGGTGCCGTCAGGCGTCGGGTTGCCTGACCCGTCGAACGTGACCGCGCCGGCGGGCACGATTCGCGCGCAGATGCCGCCGCCGACCGAACAGTCGAAGACGGTGAACGGCAGACCCGTCCGCGCGTTGACGATGCCGGTCAGCGAGATGCCGCCGAGCAGGTGCTTAGCGAATCCGTTCAGCCGATCAAAGTACGGAACCTCGTACGTGAAGCTGCCGACGAAGCGATGACGCGCGTCGAAGTCGGCGTAACCATAATCGAGTTCCGGGTCGAACGGATCGGTCAGGCCGAGACTCGAGTTTGCGTTCGAGTCGCTGAATGTCGAGCTGAGGTTATCCTTCGTCACCGAGTAGGTGTAGCGCGCGGTGAATTGCAGTCCCGTGCGACGGAAGTCGTTACTAGCGAGCGATGCCACAAGCGCGTTGTAGTTCGAGAAGCCGCCGTTGCCGCGCGTGTTGATGCTGGTGTACTGACCGTTTAAGCGCGACGAGGTGCCGCCGGTCGGCGTCGTCGCAAGGCTCCCCAGATAGGCCGGCCCCGCGCCCGGACGATTGATGTTCTCCAGTGAGTAAAGTTTTTCGCCCGCTGAGCCGGTGAATTCAAGCGACGCCACGGTGCTCGGCGCGACCTCACGTTCGAGCGCGAGACTGTAGAAGTGCGCGTAAGAGTTGCGGATGTCTTCGCGCACATGACGCAGGCTCGATCCCGGCAGGCGAATCATCGTTCCGCTGCCGGCGAGCGGCCCGGCATTGTCGAGCGTAATCGGAATCGTCGGCACGTCGGTCCCGGCGGTCAGGTTAATCACCGCGTAGTTCGGCGGGTTCTGAATCACGTTGAAAGTGACGTTGCCGAAGTTGCGTTCGTAAGAAACGCCGTAGCCGCCGCGCAGAGAAGTCAGTCCGTCGCCGGTTAAGTCGGCGGCGAAGCCGAGGCGTGGCGCGAAGTTATTCAGGTCAGGCTTCCACAGTCCGCCCACCGAACTGTCCGGCGCGATTTGCACGCTGCCGTTGCGGATGCGCTCCTGAATCGTCGCTCCCGAACCGAAGTAGAAGTTCGAGTCGAGGCGTGGGTCGTTGTTGCGCTGCACGCCATAGTATTCGTAGCGCAGGCCGAGGTTCAGCACGACGCGAGGCACGACGCGCCATGAGTCGTTGAAGTAAGCCGCGAACTCGTGGTAGCGGTTGTAGCGCGTAAACGACGGTGCGCTGACCGGCGTCATCACCGTCTGTCCGGGGAACCTACCTTGCGCGTCAATCGCCGCGCTGAACTGCGTTAGCTGACCACGCACAAGGTTATCAAGTCCCGTCACCAGACTGTCGCCGAGCACTTCGACCGCATTCTGAAACGCGCCGAAGTTGTGGTTCTGTTGAATGTAAAAGTATTGACCACCGACGCGGAACTGATGCCGGCCCGCGACATAGTTGAAGTCTTGATAGAGTTGATACTTGTTCTCAGGGCCGCCGGACGGAATCGCCGAGCCGGGATTGAACGGCAGGTAGCCGGGGAACGCGATGTTGGTGCCGGCGACCGAGGCCGCCGAATTAGGCAGCACGTAGAGCGTCGGCCCCGCCGGTTGCTCGCCGAGCGGCTGATCGTTAAGCACTCGGTTGTATGCGATCTTGGTTTGCGACACGAGATTTTGCGAGAACGTGTGCGTCATCGAAATCAAAGCGTTCTGATTGAAGTACAACAGGCCGGTGTTGAATCCCTGATACGGGCTGTACGCATTCGTTCCCGGAAACAAATCTCGCTTCTCTATCGCGTAGCGCCCGTAGACGAGCGTGTTATCACTCACGTTCCAATCAACGCGACTGACGCTCTGGACTGAGTTCTGCGGCACGCCGCCGCCGAGGTCCTGTGGCAGCGAGAACTGCACTTCCTGAAACGCCGGCGTGTTTGCCGGGAGCGCGGCAAATGCGTTGCCGGCGGGGAAGTTGGCTTCGGTGAGCACCTGCCCGACGGTCAGCACACGACCGGTCGGCGTCGCAGCCAGCGAGTAGCCACCGAGGAACTGGCGTGTCGCCGGGTCGGAAGCGGCGATCAATCCCACCGCCGGCACCAGCGCCGTCGCCGGCCCCGAACTGCGCACACGGATGAACTCCGAGCTGTTAAAGAAGAAGAGTTTATTTTTCAAGACGGGGCCACCGATGGAGTAGCCGAATTGGTTGCGCGTAAACACGCCCCGGCGCAAGCCCCGCGCATTGCTGTCGAAGCCGTTTGACGCGAGACGCGAGAGGCGATTGAAAGCGTAGGCCGTGCCGTTGAATTCATTGCCACCCGATCTGGTCGCGACATTGACGATGCCGCCGGAGGCGCGCCCGTACTCGGCGGAGAAGTTGCTGCTGATAACGCGGAACTCCTGCACTGAATCGAGCGGCACGTTCTGCCCGATCAGCGCCGAGAACGTGTTGTTGTTGTCGGCGCCGTCGAGCAGGATGTTGGTGCTCGCCGCGCGCTGGCCGTTGATTGAAACACCGGTGCCGCGATAGGTGGCCGTCCCGGCCAACTCGCTCTGCGACGTGCTCGGATCATCAGAGACGGCGTTGCCCGACAGTTTCACGAGGTCATAAGGATTACGCGTGACCGTCGGCAACTCGCGAATCTGCGTGCCCGACACCACGTTGGAAAGCTCCTGATTCTGCGTGTTGACTTCGATCCCTGCACCGGCGACGACGCTGATCGTCTCGCCCGACAGCGCGGTCACGGCGAGGGCCGTCTCCACCGATGTCTTCGAGCCGACCGTTACCTGCACGCGCTGCGTGGCGGGCGCAAACCCCTGTGACTGCACGGTGACTTCGTAGAGACCCGGCTGTAAGTTGGTGACGGTGTAATTCCCTTCTTCGTTCGACGTCACAGTGACTTCGCGCCCAGTGTCGATTGACTTCACGACGATGCTCGCGTTCGGCACCAGCGCGCCACTTGGGTCGGCGACTCTGCCGAGTATCTGGCCGGTCTCGGTCTGCGCGACGACCAGGCCGGGCGAGACGGCGAGCGCGAATAAAACCATTCGCACGCACTTGGAAAATTGCACGATGATTCGCTGTTTAGTGACTGACATTTTTATTCCTCCTTCGTTTGATTACATATCGTGAATCAACTCGGCCCCTTGCGTGTCCGGGGAGTGGGACATGCAGCGACGCGCGCTGACCTGCTGCCTTTCATCAAGGGCAACGCTTATGCCGACGTGCGGACGTGAGAGATTGAAGTTGGAGGTGGCGGGGTTTACGTCACCGCTCGGAGCGAGCATTGTGGCGTGTTGTTGGCGGAACTGAATTTCTGAGTGTCGTGATGTTGATGAATTTGGATGCGCGTGTGTGCGGCGGGCGGGTCGAGGCCGTTGTCATGTCCCGCTTTCAGGACATTCGGCAGGTGAGCACATCCGCCAAGTTGACAGGCGCGCGAAAAAAAGTAACCTATCCGACATGAAGAGAAAAACATTTCAGCTCGCGTTCATCATTTGCTTCGCCGCATCCGGCGTCAACGTCTCCGTGGCACAGAAGAAGTCAACGGCGGCTTCCGTTCAACCAAAACAGTCGGTCACTAAACCGGCCCCGGAAGTAATTAAGCGCGGGGCACCGCTCGGCGACTCGGCTGCCGTCGAGTTGGCCGACGTGTTGAAAGAGCCGCAGAAGTTTGCGGATAAAATGGTGCGGGTGGAAGGCATCATCGAGCGCGTCTGTACCAACAAGGGCTGCTGGATGGAACTCGCACCGCAGGCCAGCGCTACGGAGAGCGTCCGCGTCACGTTCAAAGACTACGGCTTCTTTGTGCCGACCACTTCGCAGGGCATGAAAGCGCAGGCCGAAGGGCAGTTCGCTGTCAAAGTGTTGAGCAAAGAAAAGGCCGATCACTACGAAGGTGAAGGCGCACGCCTGAAACGCAACCAAGACGGCACCGCGACCGAAATCTCTTTTCTCGCCAGCGGCGTCGAGTTGCGTAAGTAAGCCAATCAGTAAAGCCTTTGAGCGGCGACTTACTACAGGAACATTCTTCACGTTGAGCCGCGGCCTACTATCTTATGAAGCCTAAAGATTCTTGTTCGAACGCGGCGGCACGGACATCGCGCCGCCGTTTTGCTAAAGGCATCGTCGCCTCCGCCGCGCTCGCCGCCCAACCGCTCGTGTCTTCAGTTTCGTCGAACGCACAGACGCCACCCGCTCCGAAGCAATCGCCCGCGCCGCCTAACCCACAGCCGACGCCGAACGCCGCCGCGCCGCCACCTCCTTCGCCTGTCTCCGAAGCTTACACCGCAGTCGCGCGCGCACGCTTCGGCGCACATGTCACCGATGAAGAGATGTCACGCATCGCACGCGACCTCGAAGGCAACGTGCGCTCGGCGGAGCGGCTTCGCGGCGTCAAACTGAACAATTCCGATGAGCCTGACTTCATCTTCAGCGCAGACCGGGAAATTAAAAAGGCAAAAGTAAAAAGGCAAAAATAAAGCAGCAGCAGTCTCCACACTTTTGCCGTTCACCTCTTAACTCTTCACTTTTACCTTTTTACTTTTGCCTTGAACAAATGCTGCCTGAACAAATCTTCTTTTCATCAATCACTGAACTCGCCGCGCAGATTCGCGCGCGCCGCATCTCGCCGGTCGAATTAACGGAAGGCTATCTGCAACGCCTCGAACAGATTGGCCCGCGACTCGGTGCGATGGCGACCGTGATGCGCGAGTCGGCTCTGAAAGAAGCGCGCGAAGCCGAACGCGAGATTCGTGCGGGACGTTATCGCGGACTGCTGCACGGCGTCCCATACGGCGCGAAAGATTTGCTGGCAACGCGCGACGCCAAGACGACGTGGGGCGCCGCGCCGTACAAGGATCAACGCTTCGATTATGACGCGACGGTGATTAAGAAACTGCGCGCGGCGGGCGCGGTCTTAGTTGCCAAGCTGTCGATGATCGAACTGGCAGGCGGCATGGGCTACAACCGCGCCGACGCCAGTCTGACGGGCACGTGTCGCACGCCGTGGAACCCAGACTTCTGGAGCGGCGGTTCATCGTCGGGGCCGAGTGCAGGCGTCGCCGCCGGGTTGGTCGCGTTCGCCATCGGCTCGGAAACTTCCGGCTCGATTATCACGCCGGCGGCCTTCTGCGGCGTGTCGGGACTGAGGCCCACCTACGGCGCGGTCTCGCGTCACGGCGCGATGGCATTGTGCTGGACGCTCGACAAGCTTGGGCCGATGTGTCGCACCGCCGAAGACTGCGGCATCGTCCTCGCGGCAATTGCCGGCGTTGATCCGCTCGACCCGACATCGCGCCCGCTGAAATTTAATGCTCCTTCAAAGCGACGGACGAACAGCGCACGCAAAGTGGCAACTCGCCCGCGCATCGCGGTGATGAAAGATTCCTACGACAAGGCGCAACCGGCGGTGCGCGAGAATTTCCTCGGCGCCCTCGGTGTGTTGAAAGAGTTCGCGAGTGTTGAGATGGATGTGGCGCTGCCGGACTTTCCGTACGGCCCGACAGTCGGGACGATTGTTGATGCGGAGGGTGCCAGCGCGTTCCGAGAGTTGATCGAGTCGGGGCGGGTCAAAGAGTTAGCTTCGAAGCAGGGACAAGTCGGCGGCTACGCGGCGTCGCTGGTGACGGCGGTCGATTACCTGCACGCGATGCGGATGCGCGTTCCGATGCGTCGCGCATGGGGCGAAATGTTTCAGAAGTACGATCTGCTCGTCGCGCCGTCGCGTTCGACCGTCGCGTACCCGGTTGATAAGAATTTCGAGGAAGTCTATCCCGGCATCACTGCCTCGTCACCCATCGGCGCAAGCAACCTCGTCGGTGTGCCCGCGATTTCCGTCCCGAACGGGTTCGGCGAAAACAATCTGCCGACCGGCATTCAGTTCATCGCGCCCGCGTGGGGCGAGCAGGATTTGATCGACATCGCGATCCGCTATCAACAGTCGACTACTTGGCACGCTCGACGACCACCGTCGTCCATCGTCTGAGTCATTAGAAATCCTGAGTTTTCCCGAAAAAATTGCCCGGACTTGAATGCCATTCAAAGTCCGGGCAGCTTGATTTGTGTGGCTTCGTGATCGGCGTTGATGCTTCGGCGCTTGATAGAGGTTGGAAATTCGATTCCGCGTTGCGCTCTCTCACGCGGAGGCGATGCGCTCTTCGCCGTCGACGGCGTCGCTCTCTTCCTGTTCGAGCGTGCTTGTGACTTCCTCTTCGACCGCGCCGGCCACATCAGTCACATCCTGTGGTCGTTCCTGATCGAGGTCGCGTTTGATCGCGTCGAGAATACCGTTGATGAACTGCGTCGCTTCGTAGGTCGAGAAGCGGCGCGCGATTTCCAACGCCTCGTTGATAGCGACGGTGCGCGGCGTCGACTGGTGGATAAATTCATAGACGGCGAGGCGCAGCACGTTGCGGTCAACGACCGCCATCCGCGAGATGCGCCAGTGCTCGGCGCGCGACCGAATGCGCTCGTCCAAATCCGCGATGTGAGCCAGTGTGCCGACGGTCAGTTGCGTCGCGAACGCGCGCGCCGACTCGTCCATCTCGGCATCGCCCAACTCATCCCAGTACGCGCGCACCAACTCATCGGCACGCACCGTACCCAAAACATCAGCCGCAAAGAGCATTTGCAAGGCGCACTCGCGCGCCTTACGTCGCGAACCCATATTCAACCCCGGTGACTCATAACACGGACAGCAACTGACGGGCGGGAAATCTCCGACCGCCTGCTCGTCACTTGTCGCCCGCCACTAACTTGTAAAGATTAACCAACTCGACCGCCGACATCGCGGCCTCAAACCCCTTGTTGCCCGCCTTCACTCCGGCGCGATCAATCGCCTGTTCAAGCGTGTCCGCCGTAATCACACCGTAGAGCACCGGCACGCCCGTCTCCATCGCCGCCTGCGCGATGCCCTTGGTAACTTCGCCGGCGATGTATTCAAAGTGCGGTGTCTGCCCGCGGATGATCGTGCCGACGCAGATCACCGCGTCAAACTTTCCCATGCCCGCCACCTTGCGCGCCAGCAAAGGGATTTCAAACGAACCCGGCACACGAAAGTGCTCGATTGCTTCCTCATCCACGCCAAGTCGCACCAGCGCGTCGAATGCACCCTCGACCAACCGCGCGGTCAGGAAATCATTCCAGCGGCTCGATATCACCGCGAAGCGAAAGCCCGCGGCGTTCAAGCGTCCCTCGTGTGTGACGGGTGGCAAAGGTTTTGAGGTGGCTCCGTGTCGGTGTTTGGATGAAACCATCGGCAGTATATGAGACGCCGTGACGAGTGACAAGCGATGGCGTGCGCGTAATATAGACTTCAAGAAAAAGGATGAGCCACGAATGGCACCAATGACACGAATGAAATAATCTGACCGGGAACGCCTGTTACTGAATCATCGCTCTCGTTGCTTTGCGGGACTGTTGCCAATGAATTAATTCGTGCGGTTCGTGCCATTCGTGGCTGACCGGTTTTCTTAACATCTATAAAAGCACGGAACAAGCGCTGCCTCGGCAACACCGCTCTTCAACTTGGCCGGTCAACTCTGCCATCGACTGGCCGGCACATTGAAGTTGTAGCTTTCGCCATGACTGAGGTAGACGAGACGTTTTTCGAGGCCCGCTTCGGCGGCGGCCCGCTTGAAGTCTTCGAGTGGCGATTTGAAGACTGTGTAGTCGTTGTAGTGAATCGGAATCGTCGTATGCGCCCGAATGAGTTTGACCGCTTCGACGCCCTGCTCGGCGTCCATCGTCAACAGCACGCCCATGATCCTTGTGCCGCCGAGGTGCAACAGGCACAGATCGATGTCGGGGAAGCGACGCGGAATCTCTTTCAGGTCTTTGTGCAGCAGCGTGTCGCCGGTGATATAGAGACGCACCGCAGTCTTTCCCGCCGCGCTCTGAAAGTCGAGCATGCTGCCCATCACCGGCGGCAACATCAGCTTGAGCGGGTTGGGCGCGTGCTTGCCCGGCGTCGACGTGATCTGCAAACGGGCGTCGCCTTTGGAGACGGTTAGCGTTTGCCACGTGTCGAGCGCAAGCGCGGCGCGAAAGCCTTTGCTCTTCAGCGAGGCGGCAGCGTGCTCGGTGGTGATGATCGGCAGGTTCTTGTTCAGTCGCTGCTCGGCGATGCGGTCGAAGTGGTCGCCGTGCAGGTGAGACAGCACGCACAAATCGAGCGGCGGCAGTTGCTCGATGTTCAGGGCCGGCTCCGTGCGCCGCCGCGACGTGATGCCGTAACCGAGATGAACGTGGTCGCCCTGATGCAAAAAGTTTGGGTCGGTCAGAATCGTGAACCCCGCGTAGCGCAGGATTACCGTCGCCGTCCCGACGAAGAAAATCGAACCGTTAGCTAAATCTGGAGCGCCCGCGCCCCCGCCCGGCAAAACCAACTCTTTCCCTATGCTCATTATTTTATCCCCTTGCGAAATGTCAGGAATGAAGGCCGAGGAACGAATGATAGATCGAAGACGAAAGCTCTTTCCTTAATCGCTCATCTCCGCTTCTCGCGCGCCTCATTTGTTTGTTTCAGACCAGATTCATCGGCGTCGGGTTCTTCGGATCAGCGTTGTAGTCGTAGAATCCACGCCCGGATTTGCGTCCGTAGAGTCCAGCCGACACCATCCGCTTCAGAAGCGGCGGCGGCGCGAACCGTTTCTCGCGGAACTCGTTGAACATGATCTCGGCAATGTAATAAGTCGTGTCGAGACCGACGAAATCGCCGAGCGTGAACGGCCCCATCGGATAACCGCAGCCGAGTTTCATTGCGTTGTCAATGTCGACGATGCTGCCCACTCCCTCTTCAAGCGCGCGGATCGCATCGAGCATGTAAGGGACGAGCAGGCGGTTGACGATGAAGCCGGTCTTGTCGCACGCGCGCACCGGCGTCTTGCCGAGACTGCGTCCAAAGTCGACGGACTGTTCGTAAACCGCTTCGTCCGTCAGGATGGTGCGCACCACCTCGACGAGTTTCATGATCGGCACCGGATTGAAAAAATGAAGGCCGATGAAACGCTTTTGGCGCTCGGTGGAAGTCGCGGTCATCATCTCGGTGATCGAGAGCGAGGACGTGTTCGACGCGAAGATTGTTTCCGGCTGACAGATCGCGTCGAGATGTTGGTAAGTGTCGCGCTTCGTGTCGAGGTTTTCGATAATCGCTTCGATGATGATGTCGCAGTCGGCGAGGTCTTCGAACTTGGTGGTTCCCGTCAAGCGCCCGCGAATCTGTTGCTGCTGGTCAGCGGTGATAGTTCCCTTCTCGGCGAATTTCGCCAGCGACTTTTCAACGCCAGCGAAGCCCTTCGCGATGAGCTGGTCGGACACCTCGCGGACGATTGTTTCAAACCCGGCGGTGGCGGCGGTCTGCGCGATGCCCGAACCCATCAACCCACAACCGAGCACGCCGACTTTCTTGATCTCCATTCCTTAACACGCTCCCGTCATTGAGCAGTTTTCAGTTTTGAGTTTTCAGCTCGAACTCAAAACTGAAAACTATCTTTGCCTGACTACTGACGTCTTTCGTCGGCTGGCGGAGGATTTGCCGCACCGCCATTTTCGCCAGCTTGGCCCGGTGGCGACTGTGATTCCGGCTGCGATTGTGGCGGAGGCTCGCGCAGGACGAAGCCGTGATTCCGCGCGTCGTTCCGCAGCCACTGGCGCTGCCTCACCTCCCACTCATGAAAGTCTTTGATGATGGCCGCGACGGTCTGCTGACGCCGCGCCGCATCTTTCGTCGGCGGCGTCATCCCGGCACTGTCGCGCGCACGCACGACGAGCGCACGCAAATCCTCGCGGAGTCGAT
>JALZJL010000275.1 GCA_030859785.1 Acidobacteriota bacterium | reverse complement strand
GGCGGGTTTTCCCCCGTCACCACCCGCCCGCTACCGCAGGCGGTACTGACCATCCCACCTAACTCACCCACTACCTAACTTTTTGGGGCCGTCGTTTTCGCTAATGACCGACCGCACCACGCCGCTCGGCTTTAACTCTTCTGATGAAGTGCGTGACCTGCCGCGTTTGGTGTCGCCGGCAACGGTTGAGGAGGGTCTGAGCCGGCAGACATGCGTCGCACCGTAACATCATAGAAAGCGCGAAAGTATTGATACATCGATAGGCACGCCGACAAAACCACGACCCACAACATCGCGCGCCCGGCGGTGTACAGCAACACTTGCCAGTCGGTAAAGGTGACGATTCCTTCGCCGAAGAGATGCCGTAGCGCGGCGCGCAGTTCCGGCACTGACCAGAACTGGATTGCCGGAAAGGCGTAACCGAAATTGGCGACCGGCGGCGCGCCCTTCGCATCTGAAAGTATCAAAAGCGCCACCGCCACGACCTGCGCGAGCATCTTCAACTTCCCCATTCGCGACGCGGAGATGACCACCCCGTCAGCGGCGGCAATTGAGCGCAACCCGGACACCGCCAACTCGCGTCCGATGATAATCACCACGGCCCATGCCGGCGCGAGGCGATTTTCGACAAGCGAGATCAGTGCGGCAGAGATTAAAAGTTTATCGGCAATCGGGTCGAGCAGGATGCCAAGGCGTGAGACCTGATCGCGGCTGCGGGCGATACGTCCGTCGAGGTAATCGGTAAATGCGGCGGCGAGAAACAGCGCGACGCCGAGGAAGTGGCGCGGAACGCCGAACCAATCTTCGGAGAACGGCGTGAGCAGTACGACGACAAGCAACGGCACGACGAAGATGCGCGATAACGTGAGCGCGTTCGGAAGGTTCACCCGCTTATACTCCCTGTTTCAACCGACGCCGCTCCAAAAATAAAGCGCGATGAAAACACCATCGCGTCACTTGCAAGCTCTATCGGCCTTTGCACCAGCGCAGTGTATGAGCCGCTGCCGTAGAGTGTCAAGAAAGTCGTCGAACGCTCGCCTTGCCTGCGCGCCAAAGCCTCGTTTACAATCACCGTTTTCGCACAACTACAAACTCTCCACTGATAGCGGCGCAGATACTTTCAAGCAATGGCAATTGACCGTATCACGGTGCGCGGGGCGCGCCAGCACAATCTCAAAAACATCAACGTCGAGATTCCACGCAACCGTCTGACAGTTATCACGGGGCTGTCCGGTTCCGGTAAATCCTCGCTCGCGTTCGATACGATTTACGCCGAGGGCCAGCGCCGCTACGTCGAATCGCTGTCGGCCTACGCGCGTCAATTTCTCGACCAACTTGAGCGACCGGACGTGGATTCGGTCGACGGACTATCGCCCGCGATTTCGATTGAGCAGAAGACCGTTTCGCGCAGCCCGCGCTCGACCGTCGGCACGGTGACGGAAGTTTACGACTACCTGCGACTGCTCTTCTCTTCCATCGGCCAGCCGCACTGCCAGAACTGCGGCGCGCCGATCACGCGCCAGAGCGTCGAGCAGATCATGCACAGCGTTCTCACCTTACCGGAAGGCGAGCGCGTGATGGTGCTCGCGCCGATTGTCCGCGGGCGCAAGGGCGAGTTTAAGAAAGAGCTTGAGAAGTTGGTGAAGGACGGTTTCCTGCGGGCGCGCGTGGACGGAGAACTGCTCTCGCTTGACGAAGAGATACGGCTCGACAAGCGGCGCAATCACACTATCGAAGCGGTCGTCGACCGGCTGCTGATTAAGCCTGGCATCAACGAGCGTCTCGGCGAGTCAGTTCGTACTGCGTTGAAGTTAACCGGCGGCGCGGTGCTAATCTCGGTCGTCGACGGCGAAGAGAAGCTTTACTCAGAGCGGATGGCGTGCGTCAACTGTGGCATCAACGTCCCACCACTTGAGCCGCGCTCGTTCTCGTTCAACTCCGCTTATGGCGCGTGCAAACGCTGCCACGGGCTGGGGACGGTGTTGGAGGTCGACCCCGCTAAGATCGTCGTCGACGCCACCGAACGCGCTGACAAGCAACTCTTCCTCGGCACAGCCGACAAGCAGGGCGCGGCGTATCTGAAGAGCGCGTTGCTCGCCGTCGCGTCACATTTCGGTGCGGACGCTTCGGTGCCGTTCGCGAAGCTTCCACAAGCAGTGCGCGATGCGTTCTTTTATGGAATCGACGGACAGATCATGTTCCGGCAAGGACAATACACGTACCAGAGCGATTGGAAGGGCGCAGTCCGCTGGCTGAGTGAACGAATGAATGACGCGCCGTCAGAAAAGGTTCGTGTAGCGCTCGAAGAGTTGGTGTCGCCGGTCGTGTGTCCGGCGTGCGCGGGCCGCCGCTTGCAACCCGAGTCACTGGCGGTGCGCGTCGGCGGTCTCGGCATCGCCGATTACACCGGGATGCCGATTGAAGAGAGCGTGCTGGCCGTCGAGCGACTGGCGCTGAATGATCGCGAAGAGCAGATCGCGCGTCTGGTGCTGCGCGAAATCAGGAACCGTCTGCGCTTTCTGGAATCAGTCGGTCTCGGCTATCTGACGCTTGACAGACCGTCGGCGACACTCTCCGGCGGCGAGGGCCAGCGCATCCGTCTGGCGACGCAGATCGGATCGCAGTTGCGCGGCGTGCTGTATGTATTGGACGAGCCGTCCATCGGACTCCACCCGCGCGACAATCAGAAACTATTGGAGACGCTCGCGGCGCTGCGCGACCTCGGCAACACGGTGCTCGTCGTCGAGCACGACGAGGAGACGATTCGCCGGGCCGATTACGTCATCGACCTCGGCCCGGCGGCGGGCACGCACGGCGGCGAAGTGGTCGCGGCGGGCACGCCCGAAGAAGTGGCCTGCAACCCGCGGTCGGTGACGGGCCTCTACATCTGCGGGGCGCTGGAAATCCCGGTGCCGACAACGCGGCGTTCGCCGAACGGCTTACGTGTGACGGTGCACGGTGCGCACGCTAACAATCTGAAAGAGATCGAAGCGTCGTTCCCGCTCGGCCTGTTGACGGTCGTGACGGGCGTTTCCGGTTCCGGCAAATCGACGCTCGTCAATGACATTCTTTATCGCGGGCTGGCGCGCCACATCAACGGCTCGATGGATGAACCCGGCCCACACGGCTCCATCGAAGGTCTCGAGCACATCGATAAAGTGATCGAGATCGACCAGTCGCCGATTGGTCGCACCCCGCGCTCGAACCCCGCGACCTACACCGGACTTTTCACGCCGATCCGCGAACTCTACGCGATGCTACCGGAATCGCGCGAGCGCGGTTATAAACCGGGCCGCTTCTCTTTCAACGTCAAGGGCGGTCGTTGCGAGGCGTGCGAAGGCGACGGCATGAAGCGGATTGAAATGAATTTTCTACCGGACGTGTACGTGCTATGCGACGTGTGCCGCGGCGCGCGCTACAACCGCGAGACGTTGTCAGTCAGGTACAAAGGCAAGTCCATCGCGCAACTGCTCGACGCGACGATTGAAGAAGCTCTACCGCTTCTGGAGAACATTCCGCAGATCAAGCAGAAGCTCCAGACGCTGCTCGATGTCGGCCTCGGCTACATTAAGCTCGGACAGTCAGCGACGACCTTTTCGGGCGGCGAGGCGCAACGCATCAAACTCGCCAGAGAGTTGTCGAAGCGCGCGACCGGGCGCACCATCTACATCCTCGACGAGCCGACGACGGGGCTGCACTTCGCCGATGTGCAGAAACTCCTCGACGTGTTGCAGCGACTCGTCTCTCTTGGCAACACTGTGATCGTCATCGAGCACAACCTCGACATCATCAAGTCCGCCGACTTTATCATCGACCTCGGCCCCGAAGGTGGTGGGCGCGGCGGGCGTGTCGTGGCGGCGGGGACGCCCGAAGAAGTGGCGCGCACAAAACGTTCATTCACCGGGCAGGCGCTCCGCTCACTACTCAACGGCCACGCCGCGGCAGCAGCCCCCGGCAACCACCGTCAGCCCCGACGCGAGGGCAAGAAGATCGCGTGATACATTGCAGTGGTCGGTGGTCAGTGGACAGTTTGAAAAAGCTGAACACAAAAATCTTGGGGGTTTAGCATAAGCACCGGCATCTCCTCTACTTTCTGACTACTGTCCACTGTTTACTGTCCACTCTCCACTGACTATGCTCGACCGCATCTCATCCACTGTCGCCGAAAGCCTTGAAGTGAAGCGGCGCTACTTCGCCGAGCACGCGGAAGAGGTGGCACACGCGGCGCGCATCATCGCGGACTCGTTCGGCACAGGCGGCAAGCTGTTGCTGTGCGGCAACGGCGGATCGGCGGCGGACGCGCAGCACGTCGCGGGCGAGTTCGTTAATCAGTTTCTCTTGAAAGGGCGGCGCGCACTGCCCGCGCTTGCGCTCGCCACCGACGGCGGAGTGCTGACGTGCATCGCCAACGACACCGGGTTCGAGATGGTGTTCGCGCGCCAGATCGAAGCGTTCGGCGCGCGCGGCGACGTGCTGCTGGCAATCAGCACCTCCGGCAATTCGCCGAACATCCTCGCCGCAGCGGAGCAGGCTCGCCAGCAGGAATTGCATGTCATGGGACTGCTCGGACGGGACGGCGGCCACCTCCGCCCGCTCTGCGACTTCGCGCTCGTCGTGCCGAGCAACGACACACAACGCATCCAAGAGACTCACAATCTAATCGGTCACGTCATCTGCGATTTAGTCGAGCAGATGCTTTTCAACCACGCAGAGAGCTAACTGTGATGAAAGAGTGGTCGGTGGTCGGTGGTCGGTGGTCAGTGGACAGTTAAAAGCCGACGCTCTTTCAGTCGTTGTGGTGATGCCGCAAATCAAGTTGGCTCATGCTAAGGAGCGATTCACAAGCCGTGTCTATATACGAGGATGACGTGCGACCGCTCAGTTTGGATGGGGTGAGCACGTATCCACTCGCCGCGCGTCCGAGCAAGGTGGTCATCACGGACTTCGCGCGTCCCATCGAAGCTGATTCATCACTCCACGAATTCCTTCGTCGCCTGCCGAACATTCTGGCGGTGCGTTCCCTGCGCGAACTCGCCGCGCAGATGCATCGCGCTCGCGCGTCGGGGAAACCGATTATCTGGGGCATCGGCGGCCACGTCATCAAGACCGGACTCGCGCCGCTCATGATCGACCTGATGCGTCGCGGCTATGTGACGGCCATCGCTGCGAACGGTTCAGTGCTGGTGCATGACATTGAAATCGCTTTGATCGGCTCGACCTCGGAAGACGTTGATGCCACGCTCGGCTCCGGCGCGTTTGGCGCGGCTGACGAAACGGGCGAGGTGATTAATCGCGCCGCACGGGAAGGCGCACGCGACCAACTCGGCATGGGCGAGGCGATGGGTCGCGCTCTGCTGCAAGCGAATCCGAACCACGCCGACTTGTCATTACTCTGTGCGACCTACATCGCGCGCGTCCCGTTCACCGCGCACGTCGCCATCGGTGCCGACATCGCGCATTTCCACCCGTCGACGGACGGCGCATCGCTCGGCGCCGCCACGCACACAGACTTTCGCCTGCTCTCTGAACTGGTGCGCCGCATGGACGGCGGTGGCGTCTACTTGAACATCGGCTCGGCGGTGGTGCTCCCCGAAGTTTTTCTGAAGGCCGTGACCCTCGTCCGCAACCTCGGCCACCCGCTCGCCGACTTCACAACCGCAAACTTTGACTTCATACAGTCGTACCGTCCCCTGACCAACGTCGTGCGGCGACCGACGAGCGACGGGGCCGGGCGCGGATACGCCATCACCGGCCATCACGAATTGACCATTCCGCTACTCGCCGCCGAGCTTTTGTGCGGTCAAGATCATCACCGCGAATCAAGAGATTGAGAGCCGCTGACATCATCTCAAATTCCATTACTCAACAACCGTAATCTGCATGTGCGACTTTGTAGCGGTTCGCGATTGATGCAGCCTCTAAACGGTCGCACGCAATTGCAAATCGCCATAAATGTTGGGGCGAAAGTCACAGTCAAGCCGACATCTGAGCAGCCCCACACAGAGCTTTAATTTTTCAAGGCTATCCCCTTGACAGCCTTTCGACTTTTCTCTATCTTGCCGTTGCCTGAAATTGAAAATCGATTTCATCAAAACACAAAATGTCTTCTGACACTCGTTATTACAGAGTTTTTTCATCTTCATTCAGCGACAAGGTTTTATGTACAAACATAGATTCCCGCATCAGGTAAGTTTGTTCGTCTGGCTCGGCATGAGCGGGTCAATGCTGCTTCTCTTGACGCTTTCAGCGGGCGTAGTTGTTCGCGCGCAATCAAACCGTAGCTCGGTATCCGGCCACGTCACTGACCAGCGTCTGGCCGCTGTCGAGTTGGCGCGGGTGACGCTTCAGTTGATTGATACGGCATTTGAGCGCACCGTCACGACCGACGCCAGCGGCGCGTTCTCGTTCGACGGAGTACCGCCAGGCGCTTATCGCGTGACCGCGTGGAGCACCGGCTTTACGACGGCGACGCGAGAGATGGTGATCGAGCGGGGCGAGACGCGCGATGTCGATCTGGTGCTTCAGCCCGGCCTGCTCGCCGAAGAGGTGATCGTCTCCGCGAGCCGCATCGCCGCCATCACTCCGGAGTCGGTTGGGCGTATTCCCGGCTCGGTTGAAGTCGTTGACCATAGTTTGTTAGAGGCGAGCCGCGTCTTCACTTCATCCGAGGCCCTGCGCAAAGTAGCTGGCATCAACGTGCGCGATGAAGAAGGATTCGGGCTGCGTCCCAACATCGGCATCCGCGGCCTCAACCCGACGCGCTCGACCAAAGTCCTGCTGCTGGAAGATGGTATCCCGCTGACCTACGCGCCCTACGGCGACAACGCATCGTATTACCACCCGCCGGTTGATCGCTTCGAGAGCGTCGAGGTGTTGAAGGGTTCGGGACAAATTCTTTACGGACCGACGACGGTCGGCGGCGTCATTAACTACATCACGCGCAACCCTCCCGACAAAGCTGCCGGATTCGTCACGCTCACCGGCGGCACGCGCGATTACTTCAACGGGCATGTCGGCTATGGCGGTGTGTGGCGAGGCACCGGGTTGCTGTTCGACTACACGCGCAAGCAGGGTGCCGGCTCACGCGATAACACACGCTTCGGCCTCAATGACTTTAACTTCAAGGCGACCCGCGCGCTCGGCTCGAAGCAAGCGCTGACGCTCAAGTTCAACCACTACGGCGAAGACTCTAACATCACTTACTCCGGTTTAACGGAAGCCGAGTACCGCGCCGACCAGCGTCAGAATCCCTTCCGTAACGATTACTTTTACGGCGACCGATACGGCGCGTCGGCGACGCACGCTTACGTCTTCAACAGCGACGTGGTTGTCAGCACCAATTTTTACGGCGCGTACTTTCGGCGCCATTGGTGGAGGCAATCGAGCAATTCGGGGCAGCGCCCGAACCGGCTCAATGTCGACCCCGACTGCCGCAGTCTGGCCGACCTCAACACCACCTGCGGCAACGAAGGCCGTCTGCGCAGCTACTACTTTCTCGGCGCCGAACCGCGCGTGCGGGTCAACCGTCAATGGCTCGGCATCAGGAACGAAATTGACTTCGGCTTCCGCGCCCACTTCGAGACGCAGCAGCGGCGTCAAGAGAACGGAGACCTGCCGACTTCGCGGAGCGGCGTACTTGTTGAGAGCAACGAACGGCGCAACCAGGCTTACGCCACTTTCGCGCAGAACCGTTTCATCTTCGGTCGCTTCGCGGTCACGCCGGGCATCCGTGTCGAACACATCGAATACCAACGCACCAGTCGCCCCACCGCGACGTTTGATCGCACCGTCTCCGGCAAAACCAATCTGACGCAAGTGATTCCCGGCCTCGGCGTTTCGTTCAACCCTTCGGAGCGGCTGACCGTCTTCGCGGGCGCGCACCGCGGATTCGCTCCGCCCCGCACCGAGGATGTGATTAGCAACACGACCGGCGGCACCATCGAGCTTGATCCCGAGTTGAGTTGGAACTACGAGGTCGGGATGCGCAGCCTGTTTTATCCAGGCGTCAGGTTGGAAGCGACGCTGTTTCGGATGGACTACGAAAACCAGATCGTCCCGGCGAGTTTGGCGGGCGGGGTCGGCGCGACACTGACGAACGGCGGCGCGACTCTCCATCAAGGCTTCGAGTTGTCGGGCCGTTTCAACGCCGGCGCGGTGTTCAAGACGCCGCACAACTTTTATGCGAGCGTCGCCTATACACATCTCGACGCCGCCGAGTTTAAGGGAGCGCGCTTCAGCAACGTGCCTGGCTTCAATAGCGTCAGCGTCAGCGGCAACCGTCTGCCTTATGCCCCCGAACGAATGCTCAACGCTAACGTCGGGTACTCGCACCCGTCGGGTGTCGATGCGTTGGTTGAAGCGGTCTACGTCAGCGAACAGTTCGGCGACGACTTGAACACCACCGCGCCGACGCTCGACGGCCAGCGCGGACTAATTCCGGGTTACACGGTCTGGAACACGACGGTCAATTACAAAGTCGAAAAAATGCACACGACATTTTTCGTGACCGTCAAAAACCTGTTCGACCGAACGTACATCGTCGACCGGACGCGCGGTATTCTGCCGAGCCATCCGCGTCTGATGCAGGCCGGGTTTACGTTTAATTTTTAAGCGATCAGCGAAAACAAAGTCAGCGCGGCCCAAACGTGAACGAGGACATGACCGGCTGAAAGCTAACGGCTGATAGCTGAACGCTCACTTTAATTTTTAAGGCCTGGAACGGTGAACGACTCGATCTCCCGTTTGCCTTAATTCTCGCCGGGTAGGTTATAATCCGCGCTCATCCAAAGTTTCATGACGGCTCTTCGGTGTGGATGTGTGAGAGCTGTTGCCAAAAGAAAGACGAGAGGGATACTAAACATAATGGACGCAGAAAAGATCGAGCACTTTCGGGGCATCCTAATGCAGCAGTTACGGCAGCACACGCAGAACGTGCGCGACAGTCAGGCGAGCGCGCTGGAGATGGTGGCGGCTGACGACGGCGTGAAAGACAGCGTCGATATGTCTCTCCAAGATGTCAACCAGGAGATTCAACTACGCCTCGGCGAGCGCGAGTCGCAGATCGTCGCCGATATCGACCAGGCGTTACTAAGAATCGACGAAGGCAGTTATGGAGAGTGCGCACGCTGCGGCAAACCGATTCCAGAAAAACGGCTCGAAGCCGTGCCCACCGCCCGCCACGACGCCGAATGCCAGACACTCATCGAACAGAACCACGGCACCGACGACTTCGCGACGCTATAAAGTCAAAAGTAAAAAGGGAACAGGCAAAAGTGAAGAGGCCGGAATCCGCCTTCTTCACTTTTGCCTTTTTAACTTTTACTCTGTGCCCTTCTCTTACGCCTTCGGATGCGCCTTGTCATATACCTCAATCAGTTTTTCCATCGAGACGTGGGTGTAGATTTGCGTCGTCGAAAGGCGCGCGTGACCGAGGAGTTCCTGGATGTCGCGCAGGTCGGCGCCGCTGTCGAGGAGATGCGTCGCGAATGAATGGCGCAGAGAGTGCGGGCTGATGTTGTGGATGCCGGCGCAGATGTCGATGTACTTGTCGACCATGCGGCCAACCGAACGCGTTGTGATGCGCGTGCCTTGATAGTTCAGAAAGAGAGCCTCCGATTCCCGTTCGGCAAGCGGCGCGTGCTGAAGAAAGACGTTCCTGACCGTCAGGTACTGCATGATGGCGTGCAGTGCCGGGTCGCCGAACGGAACGATGCGCTCTTTGCGGCGCTTGCCCATCACGCGCACCAGTTTGTTCTTAAAATCAACGTCGCGCAGGTTGAGCTTCGTCAACTCCGAGACGCGCACCCCGGTGCCGTACAGAAGTTCCAGTATCGCGCGGTCACGCTGACCGAGATCGGTCGCCAGATCGGGCGTCTCGATGAACCGAATCGCTTCTTCAATTGAGAGATGATTCGGCAGCTTCTTTTCGAGCCGCGGCGTCGAGACCAGCTTCGCCGGGTTTAATTCGACCACGCCCTCGCGAATCAGGAACTGGAAGAAAGTGCGTAGCGCGGCGAGCTTGCGCGCGATGGAAGTTTTCTTCTTCTGCGCCGTGTGCAGTGTCGACAGCCACTCGCGGATCGTGATGTGATCGATTTGTTTGATGTCGACTTCGCGGCGCGCGCCCGTCTGCGGGTCGGCGGGCGTAAGGTGGTTGTAGAACTGACCGAGATCAATCCCGTAGTTGCGCAACGTGTGCTCGCTAACGTTGCGCTCGTAACGCAGGTGCTCCAGAAACTGTGCGAATAGTTGCTCCATCATAGACAAGAAGTCAGATGTTAGATGTTGGATGTCAGAGAGGTGGCGATTCTAACATCGAATATCCTGCATCTGACATCTGTTTTAACCCTTCGGCGCGTAGTAGCCTCGTCGCGTGCGCACGCGCAGGTCGGGGCGCCTTGTGATGCGTAGCGTGAATGAGTGGAAGCCCCCGTCATGTCGGTCGCTGGTCGGGTAATAACTCAAAACATATTGCTGCGCAAGGTCGGCGGCAATTTGAGTGAACGCGCGATCAAGGTCGGATTCACCGCGCGGCACGTAGAGGGCGCCGCCGGTCTGTGCGGTAATCTCCTGCATTCGGCGTTCGGCGGCCAGGTCGCGCAGGTTGGTATTATCGCTGTTCCCGGTCTGCACAGCGTAAACCTGACAGTCGGCGGCGAGCGTGTGTCGTAACGTCGTGTCGAAATCGAGGTGGCTGCTGGTGTCCACACCGTCGGAGACGATGATGATTACCTTCCGACCGCGCCGGATACGCAGATACTCCGCCGCCTGGTCAATCGCGTCGAACAGAGCGGTCGCGCCTTCGGGCTTGCCGAAGCCGTTAATAGCATGGACGAGCGTTTGGACGTTGTTCGTCAGCGGCGCGACGAGCGTTGAGTCGGTCGAAACAGAGTAGAGCGCGGCTTGGTCGACCGGGCGCAGGACGCTCTTAAAAAAGCGTACCGCCGCTTGTTTCTGGAATTCGCGCGCCGCCGTCAGGCTCGAACTGTTGTCGAACAGCACGGCCATCATCACCGGTGTCTCCGCGCGGCTGAGGTCGCCGATATCTCGCAAAGCACCGTCTACACGCAGTTCAAAATCTTTCAATTTCAAATCGGAGACGGGTAGGCCCCGCCCGTCAATGACCGAAGCCGGGATCGGCACCAGGTTGGCGGCGATACGCACCACATCCTCTTCATCAACCTCGACCGGGGCGGCGGCGGTCTTGTTCTGTGTCGTTGCCGGAAGGTTCGCGGCAGGAGTTTGCTCTGCGCTGTCGGGCGGCGCGGAACTATTCCTGCGCGGCGGACGCACGGTCTCTGTTGTCGGCGTTGAAGTTGAATTCGTTCGGCGGCCTGACTGTGCCTGCGACGCGGGGCGCGAAAAGCTCACGATGAATGCCAGCAGACAACACCATGCCGCGCCTGCCAACACTAAATTTCGTCGGCACGGCGCGCGTTCGCCGCGTTTCGTCAGGCAACTGCCGGCGTCGCGACACTGTCGATTGATTGAAGCCAAGTGTCCCATTCCTTTAACGCCAGTTCGACTTGCAATTGATGACGGTCGCGCTTGTGACGCACGCGGCGCCTTTCGGATTCGGGCAGTGGCTCAAGCAGCGCGAACGTGATGTTGACCGGTTGATAGTTTTTCGTATTGGCGCTCGACACGTAACGCGCCAACGCCCCAATCGCGGTCTTCGACGGTGCTTCGACAAGCGTCTGACCGGCGATCAAACGCGCGGCGTTCACCCCGGCGAGCCAGCCCGTCGCCACTGATTCGACGTAACCCTCGACGCCGCTGATTTGGCCGGCAAAGAAAACATGTGGATGCTCACGCATTTGCAGCGTGGCGCAAAGCACGCGCGGCGCGCAGATGTAAGTGTTGCGATGAATCTGTCCGTACTGCAAAATCTCCGCCGCTTCGAGTCCGGGAATCAAGCTCAGCACGCGCGCCTGCTCGCCGTAACGTAGATGATTCTGAAAGCCGACGAGGTTGTAGGCATCGGCCATCAACGTCTCTTGCCGCAACTGTACAGCCGCGTACGGCATCCGCCCGGTGCGCGGGTCGATTAAGCCGACCGGCTTCATCGGCCCGTAACGCAGCGTGTCGACGCCCCTGCGCGCCAACTCTTCAATCGGCAGACAGGCTTCAAACCAGTGCGTCTCTTCAAAGCGATGCAGCGGGACGCTCTTCGCCGTCGTCAACGCTTCGTAAAAGCGCGCGTACTGCTCTTCGTCAAACGGACAGTTGATGTAGTCGTCGCCGCCTTTGTTGTACCGCGCGGCGCGAAAGACGACATCATGATTGATCGAGTCGGCGGCGACAATCGGCGCTATCGCGTCGTAGAAGTAGAGCTGTGTGTCGCCCGTCAGCCGCATGATGTCGGCGGCCAGCGCGTCTGAGCATAACGGCCCGGCGGCGATGATCGTCACCGCGCCCTCCGGTATCGAAGTCATCTCTTCGCGCACCAGCGTGATGCGCGGGTGTCTGCTGATGCGCTCCGTGATGATATCGGCGAAGCGGTGGCGGTCGACGGCGAGCGCCGCGCCCGCCGGAACTCGCGTCGCGGTTGCGGCCTCCATCACCAGCGAACCGGCGCGGCGCAATTCCTCCTTCAATAAGTACGGCGCGGTTCCCGGCTCGTCCGACTTGAGCGAGTTCGAGCAGACGATCTCCGCCAGCTTATCGGTGCGGTGCGCCGGCGTCGGTTTCACGGGGCGCATCTCATAGAGAGAGACGTGCGCGCCCGCTTCCGCCGCCTGCCACGCTGCTTCCACTCCGGCGAACCCGCCGCCGATTACGACAACATCCTTCATATCTTTATCACCTGTCACCTGTCACGGCTTTAGTGGCGCGTCGAGCACCGCGTCCACGGTCTTGGTGCTGAACCGTTTGTAATCGCTGTATTCGCGCGTCGCGTCGAGTTTGAATCCCGCGAGCAGAAACACTTTGGCCGAGGCGCTGATTTGTGAGAAGCGCGGCAGCCACACGCCGTCAACCATTCGCGCCTGCTCGAAAGCGAAGTTCGAGCCGGAGCGCACCGACGCGAGCAGACCGCCGCCGATCTTGAAGCCATCCACGAGTCGCGCTTCGAGCCGCATCACTTGTTTGTCAGATGGGTCGATCCAAACGACTCCGGCGAGTTTGACGATCAGCGATTGATCGCGGGTCGTCGGGCGGAAGCCGGGGCGCGCGCGGAAGTCAAACACCACCGCGTCGCGGTCGCGAAAGCGTTCGCGTCTCGGCGACACAAATTCGCATGCCCGCAAAAACGCCGAGATGCCGAGGTCATCATCGCCGTTCTCGCCGACGCCCGTTTCGTTGCCCTTCTTTTTCTCGCGCTCGGCCTTCACACGTGCACGCTTTTGCTGCCGCTCCTCGTACTCACGCTCGGCCTTCGCCAGTTCGTCGACGACGCGCTTCTCTTCCTTCGTCGCCTTGTCCGGCGGTAACGGCATGCCACCCTCGCTAATCAGTTTCAGCACGCGCCCGCCGCCGACCACCGGGTAGACTTCGTGGACGATCACCTTTTCTTTCTTCAACTCGCCGCGGTCGTTGATTTCGCGCTCGGTCTGCTTGCGCGTGAATGTGTATTCGCTGACCCGACCATCCAACTCCGTTTGATTGCTCGCGACATCACGTAACAGCGCGGGCACATCGATGATCTCCGAAGACACCGGCGGGTCGAAGATCGATTCGGCAAGTCCGGTGTTGTAGCGCACGCTTTGCAGCATCAGCGTGCGCGGCTCCTCCCCTTCGATGCGCTGTGTGACGCGGTGTGGCTCAAGAACACTTTTGACGACGCGGTAATCGCCGAAGCGGACGGTCGCCCGGCGCGTATCGTCGGCGACCTGCCGCAGCAGTTTGTTCGACGCGCCGAACCAGTAGCGCAGGCGCCCGCCTTCGCGCGTCGAGAACTCGACCACGTATGCCGGCTCGCCGTCCAACTGTTCAAGCGATAGCGTCCGCGCCAGCACGTTTAGTTTTTTGAAATCAACGAGGCGACTGGCGTTGAGTGCCGCTTGCAGTTTTGCCGTCTGAGCATCGGCACCAGTCAGTGTTTGTGAGAAGCCGCCCGGCATCTGCATCCAAGCCGAACGTTGACTGGCGGCGGTGCTCAGTTCGCCGCCGGTCGTCGGCACATCCGTACGCTCCGCCGCCGGAGTCTTGGTGCGCCGGCGCGTGCGCTCACCGTCCTCAGCGGCAGACTCCGCTGTCAACCATTCATAGGTCGCATCACGGATGACCGCGACTCTTTTCTTTCCGCCCAGCGCCTTCAGATAATCGCCGATGATCTTTTCCGGCGACGGTAACTTTGATTGCCGGGCCACGGTCGCGCCCCGTCCCGGAGACAGCGTTTGCGCTGAAACATCTATCGCGCCGCTGTTCGCGACCACCAGTGAACCCGCGACACACATCGCCGCGAGGAGACATAACAGATGCCGCACCCGCACGCCGTGCGCCGTACAACTTTCGCGCACCCGCGCAACCTTGCTGTTCACAATAAAATCCCTCAATCAGACTTTCAATGAAAGGGAGACAGGATGATTCCGCATTGTAATCAATTTTCGACGAACGTAGAACCGCGTGATGAATTCGGGGCGGGCGCGTCACTTGTCTCGCGGAGGAAAGCAGAGAGGGTGACGAAAGCTGGTGGCTTCGCCGCCCTCACGCGCATCTCGCCCGGCATTAGCGGCGCGCATTCAACTTTATCTTGAGAAGGCCACTATCTTGCGCGTTCGCTGCGGGTCGTCGTTAGGCGGCGCTGTAAAGGATCAAATATTTGTCGCTATCGCCGCTATCTTGACCTTCATGCGCCGCGAGGGCCTGCGGCAGCGAAGAGAGACCGGACACGTTGCGTGAACGCATCTTCAGATGATTCGCCGTGCGCGTATGACTCAGCGGCCTCAACTAACTCCCGCAGGTGGAGCAAACCACCAGCGCGCAACTCAAGCTAAGTGCGAAGCTTTTGATCGTGCCCAGGCAGAAAATCTCGCGTGGACTCCTGACTGCAACCGCATTCACACGAAGCCATGATGTATCTCCATTATAGAAAGGAAGGGTCCAACCATCATTGTCGCGGCTGGTTTCAAGAAGGTTGCCCCTCGGTGGTAGGGCGAGCGCATCTAAATTCGCTGTAAAAATAAGATTGTGGCATCTTCTCGGTAGTTTTACCTCAGCCCAAGAAACTACGCGAGGAGATAATAATGAGTGCCACTACTGCCGGTAGCCTGTTAG
>JALZJL010000265.1 GCA_030859785.1 Acidobacteriota bacterium | reverse complement strand
TTTCACTTTTGCCTTGTTACCTATGTGTGGAATCGCAGGAATCATCGGCATCGACTCTGACGCGCGCATCGGTTCGATGCTGCGGGAGATTGCGCATCGCGGGCGCGACGACGAAGGGGTGTGGACTTCCGGGGTGGTGGATGATGAAGGCCGCCGCGTCTGTCTGGGGCATCGCCGGCTGTCGATCATCGACACGAGTGACGCCGGGCATCAACCGATGCGGTCGGCGGATGGTCGCTACGCACTCATCTTCAACGGCGAGATTTATAACTACCGCGAACTGCGGCGAGAGCTTCAATCACTCGGCCAACAGTTTCACACCAACACCGATACCGAAGTGTTGCTCGCGGCATTTGCCGAGTGGGGCATAGACTGCCTGCCGCGCTTAAATGGCATGTTCGCCTTCAGTGTGTGGGATGAGCGCGAGCGCACGCTGACGCTTGCGCGCGACCGTCTCGGCATCAAGCCGCTCTACTACGCGACGCCGCGCGAAGAGAGAATGAACGTGGAGTCGTTCGTCTTTGCTTCCGAGGCCAAAGCCATTCTCGCATCCGGGATGGTCGAGCGCGCCGTCAATATCGAGGGGCTTCATCAGTACCTGACTTTTCTGTGGACGCCTGATCCGCACACGGTGTTTCGCGGCATCCACAAACTGCCGCCCGCGCACATGCTCACGCTCCGTGAAGGCGACATCACCGTGCGCGAATGGTGGGACGTTTCGTTTGACGAGATTGAAGATGGCCGGAGCGAAGCGTGGTGGCGCGAGCGCGTGCTGGAGACGCTGGAGCGCGTCGTGCAGATGGAGATGGTCGCCGATGTTCCGCTCGGCTCATTCCTCTCAGGCGGCGTCGATTCATCCACGATTGTCGCGTTGATGAATCGCCACCGCGACGGGCGGCGCGTTTCGACCTACACCATCGGCATCGAGGCGGAAGACCTGCGCTATGACATCATCCCCGACGACGCGCGTTGGGCGCGGCGTGTCGGCAAACTGCTCGACACCGACTACCACGAAATCATGCTCAAGCCGGATGTCGCCGACCTACTGCCGAAATTGATTTATCACATGGATGAGCCGGTCGCTGACCCGGCGGTGATGACGAGTTACCTGGTGGCACAGGCGGCGCGCGAAACTCTGACGGTGCTGCTGTCCGGCGTCGGCGGCGATGAATTATTCGCCGGATACCCGCGACATTTGGCGATGAAGCTGGCGGGTGCGCTCGATGTGGTGCCGCGAGGGTTGCGTCGTCCGGTGTTGGGCGCGCTCGCGCGAGAGTTGCCGGGTGGACTGCCGGGAAGATTCACCGCGCCGCTCAGGAACGCGAAGAAGTTTGCGCGAAGCGCCGCGCTCGATTTCGAGGATCGTTACCTCGGGTTTGGCACGTACTTTACTGACGAAGCGAAGCAGTCGCTCTACACCGACGAGATGCGCGAGGCGACGCGCGGCATGGATGCTTACCGCGAGCACCGCCGCCACTTCGCGCGTGTCTGCGACGCCGCGCCGCTCAACCGACTGTTGTACGTTGACCTGAAGACGTTTCTACCGTGCCTGAATCTCGCGTATACCGACCGGACTTCGATGGCGGTGACGCTCGAAGTGCGCGTGCCGTTTCTCAATCACGAGTTGGTCAGCCTCGCGGCGCGGCTGCCGCCCGCTTTGAAACTGCGCGGCCTGAAGCGGAAATATATCTTGAAGAAAGCGGCGGAAAGCTTGTTGCCGCGCGACGTGGTGTGGCGCAAAAAGGCGGGCTTCGGCGCGCCGATTCGCGCGTGGCTGCGCGGCCCTCTGCGCCCGCTGGTTGAAGACTTGTTGTCGGAAGAGACGGTCAGGCGACGCGGCCTGTTTCGCCCCGCCGAAGTCCGCCGCGTGATCGACGCCAACCTTGCTGGGCGCGAGGATTACAATCTGCAAGTCCTGCAATTGCTGACGCTGGAAATGTGGCAGCAGCGGTTCATTGATGGGGCGTGAATGATTTAAGAAGCCTTCGCTAACGGCACTGAAAGCGGCTGCCTGCGCGGAAGGGATACCACAGGATGCTCACTCTGCTTTTCTTTCTCTAAGACATCCGCAACGATGGCTTCGATGTCATACTCAAACTTCGCCGCATATTCTTCCCGTGCTTTTCGGGTTTCTTCAACTATCTCATCTACCCACATGAGTTTACTCTCCTAACAATTCCTCTGGCGTGCAGATGACCGGAGGTTCAAACCCGCTATCCCGACACACAGCCGCTACCTTGATACGCATCTCAGCATTGGCAATATGCTTACAATTCCACGTTAGTAAACAGATAAAAGAAAGCAGCAATCAGCTGCCCAACACCCACAGTCGAATTCCGTTGCCTCATGCACGCAGACTTTTGAGCGTCCGCCGCAGCACGTTCGCCGACGCTGTGAGACCTAGCTGTTCCGCGGCGTCGAGCGGCAGTTCGATG
>JALZJL010000246.1 GCA_030859785.1 Acidobacteriota bacterium | reverse complement strand
ATTATCTCCTCGCGTAGTTTCTTGGGCTGAGGTAAAACTACCGAGAAGATGCCACAATCTTATTTTTACAGCGAATTTAGATGCGCTCGCCCTATCTTGCGGATAAATAATGCCGATTTCTGCAATTGATGACTGCACGGCCGATCATTGGGCTGAAGTTAAGGCTGTAGTCATCGAAGCCGTCGAGTCCATAGCAGAGCCGCGTTTCACAGTTCGCCTTGTGAGTGATGCTGACGAGACTGGCGTAATCCAAAAGCGTATTGTTCAGAATGTCTATAACTCTGACATCATCGTTTGCGATGTGAGCGCCAAGAATCCTAATGTCATGTTCGAACTTGGTCTGCGTCTTGCTTTTGATAAGCCGACAGTAATCATCAAGGACGACAAGACAGATTATTCGTTTGACACGGGAATCATCGAACACGTTACATATCCTCGCGATCTGCGATTCGCCAAAATCGTAGACTTTAAAAACACGCTTGCTGACAAGGTTGCTGCTACCCATAAAGCGGGGCTCTCAGATCCTAACCATTCGCCGTTTCTCAAGAACTTCGGCACATTTCAGGTGGCTGCACTGAGCCAGACAGAGGTGGCGCCGGACAAAATAGTCGTCGAGCTATTAACGGAGATGCAGTCCGACCTTGACTTGTTGAAGCGGCGTGTTGACGACGGAACTATCCGTCGCCGCGGGCTCTTGGATGAAGGGGTCGTCACGGGCGTTTCGAAAATCGTTTCCGCAGTAGCCAAGTACAAACGGAAACATAAAGTTGCCGACCTAATTGATTTAGTGGGTAACAGCGACTTATATGACTTTGTTGAAGTCGACATCAATGCTCCTCGTTACTTTGCCAGTCCAACGGCTTTCAAGGAAGCGGTTAATGCGGTGTTGCGCGGAGCTTCCTAGCGGGGAAAAGGTTCAAAACGCGCTCAACACCCAACATAGCCTTGCAGCTGATGGCGCGATAGCATGTTTCTCAAGTAACCTTTTCTGCTCAGGTTGAATGCTGATCGCGCGCCGCAGCTGAAGGCCAGCGTTGATATGGCTGACAGATGTCAAGGTGGATAGTGCTTTCCCGTGCTCGCGTGCGGTAACTGCCCGCGAGTGTCAAAAGACCGTCTGAAATCATGGCAGGGCGAGAAGCGGGACTTCGTTGATAATCGCGACGGTTGATCATGCTGATATTCGTGGATTGGTTACCACCAGACCTGTATTCGTCGCAGAAGCTACTTCGCTCTAGTAGTCCGTCACGGTTAATTTGATGAATGCTCTTTGAACCGGTAGAGTCTGGTCAAACAATCCAACAAGAGGAAGACCAGAGATGCCGAAAAAGAAATACTTTGTCACGCTCACCGACGAGGAGCGCACCCAGCTGGAACAACTGCTGCGAGGCGGGAAGGCCGCCACCCGCAAAGTCACCCGCGCCCGCATTCTCCTCAAAGCCGCGGACGGTTGGCAGGATTCTCGCATCGCCGAAGCGCTCAACATTGGACGCTCAACCGTCGAGCGCACCCGCCAGCGCTTCGTCGAGGAAAACCTCGCGGCACTCGATGAACGCCCGCGTCCCGGCAACAAACCGAAGCTTGACGCCAAAGCCGAAGCCCGCCTGATCGCCGAAGCGTGCAGCACCGCACCCGATGGCCGGAAGCGATGGACGCTCTCCTTGCTGGCGGACCGCGTCGTGCAGTTGCAGTTGGCCGAATCATATTCTTACGAGGCGGTGCGCCGGGTCCTTAAAAAAACACTCTCAAGCCGTGGTTGAAAGAGCAATGGTGCATCCCGGAGGTCTCGACCGGGTTTGTCGCGTGCATGGAAGACGTGCTGAAACTCTACGCCGAGCCGTACGACGCGAAACGCCCGAAAGTCAACTTTGATGAAAGCAGCAAACAACTCATTCAGGAGACGCGCCAAGCGTTGCCAGCACGACCCGGACAGCCAGCGCGCTTTGATTATGAGTATGAAAGAAACGGGACGCGCAATCTGTTCCTCTTTACTGAACCACAGGCGGGCTGGCGGCATGTGGCCGTCACCGCACAACGCACGATGATTGATTTCGCTCACCAGATGCAATGGCTGGTCGATGAAGCGTACCCGGAGGCGGAAGTGATTCGTTTGGTGCTCGACAACTTGAACCGAGCACAAAGCGGCTTCTCTATACGAAGCGTTCGCCCCGGCAGAAGCCAGACGGATTATCAAAAAGCTAGAGTTTCACCCCACGCCCAAACACGGTTCGTGGCTCAACATGGCGGAGATCGAACTGAGCGTGTTGCAACGCCAATGTCTGGATCGTCGCATTGCTGACGAAGCAACTCTCGTCCATGAAATCGCCGCGTGGGAGAAAGAGCGTAATGAACAGCAGGCCACCATTGACTGGCGCTTTTCGGTTACGGATGCGCGTGAGAAACTGAAACGACTTTATCCATCGCAATCACCATGATGGACTACTAGGCTCGAGCGTCACATCCGCAGATGCGGCTCAAGAGCGCTGTCGAAGGTTCTTCCTCTCCGTGAGTCCCCGCTCCTCGCGCTGCCATGAATTTTCTGTTGTGGTTTAGAACATTATCCTTTGGCGTCTCGTTTCTCCTGAGATATTTGATTGCGCCCCTCTTAGGCCACCCGCTGGTGAGATACTGTTGGTGTCGTCGTGGGTGTGACCTCGCGGGCGATGGCCCACATGAAGGCGGCGAGTTCACGGGCGATAGCGGTGACGACGAGTTGTTTGCTCTTGCCCTTACGGGAGAGTCGCCGGTATCGCGCACATAAACGCAGTTGTGCTTTCCATGCAATCTCACGCACTGTCTTCGGCAAGCCTTGCTGTCGCTTTTGGATGATCGGCGTTACGCGCGCCGGTACGCGGTAGGCCCACGCCGATTCGACCAGCATTCGCCGGACATGTGAGTTGCCGGCTGTGGTGATCGCGCCCTGGCGTCGGCGCTCACCGCTCGAATGCTCCGCAGGCACTAAGCCGAGGTAGGCCATCAACTGGGGAGGGTTAGTGAAGCGCGTCAGGTCACCGACTTCCGCGACCATGCAGACGGCGGTGATGAGTGCGACACCGCGCAACGCCTGTAGTGCCTCTACAACCGGTGCCATCCGCCATGAGGGGAGCAACTCCTCGACCTGGTGGGTCAAACGCGCGACACGCTCTGCGGCTTCGTCAATGGCGGTGACGTACTCTTGAAAAGTGATCTGTTGTGCCGGGTGCGGAAGTTTAATGTCAGCAAGCCAACGAAGATGAGGTGCGCTCCACGGTGTACGACCGGTGTAGCGAATGTCGTGTCTGAGGAGCAGCGCTTGGAGTTGCTGCCGCGCGCGGGTCAAAAGCACGCTTGGCGTCTTCTCTGGCACGTGACAAGTCGCGCATCGCTTCGTCGTCTTCGCGTGGGACATAGACGGCCGTCAGTTCACCGGCGCGATGCAGGCGAGCGAGGGTGATAGCATCGCGGCGGTCGGTCTTGACGCGGTCACCGCTCTTCTGTGGGGTCATCGACGGCGCGATCACGGTGCACTCGATCTGCCTGGCGGTGAGGTGGCGGTAGATGGCGTAACCGCACGGCCCGGCTTCGTAGACGACTCGGCAGTGTGCGGTCCGTGGACTGGAGTTTACGAATGACTTTAT
>JALZJL010000238.1 GCA_030859785.1 Acidobacteriota bacterium | reverse complement strand
CGATCCGTTCCGCTCTCGGTGCGGCACGCTGGCGCGTCGTGCGGCAACTTCTGACTGAAAGTTTGATGCTCGCGTTCGCGGGCGGCACGCTCGGTCTGCTGCTCGCCGTGTGGGGCGTGGATGCGCTGATCGCGCTCAGCCCGCCGCATCTGCTCGGAGCGGAGGACGTGGGTATCAGCCTCCCGGTGCTCGGCTTCACGCTCGGCGTGTCTGTCGCGACCGGTGTCGTCTTCGGACTGGTGCCCGCGCTCGAAGCATCGCGCTTCGAGTTAAATGAGTCGCTGAAGGAAAGCGGGAGAAGCAACATGGGCAGCGCGCGCGGCGGCAGAGCACGCAACGCTTTGGTCGTCGTCCAAGTCGCGCTCGCCCTCGTGTTGCTTGTCGGAGCCGGGCTGATGATGAAAAGCTTCGCACGCTTGCGGGCGGTTGATCCCGGCTTCGACGCCGAAAACGTGTTGACGATGCAGGTGCGCCTGCCGAGTACGAAGTACCGTGAGGAGAACAAAAGAATCGCGTTCTTCAGTGAAGCCGTCCGGCGCATCAAGGAACTGCCCGGCGTGCGCGCGGTCGGCGCGACCAGTTTCCTACCGCTCGCCAGTCTCGGCTCGGCGACTGACTTCACGATTGAAGGCAGGCCGCGCCCCGGACCCGGCGAAGAGTTCGTCACGGATGTGCGAGTGACGGACGATAGTTTCTTCCGCGTGATGAACATTCCGGTGCTTTCGGGTCGGACTTTCACCGAGCAGGAAGCGACCGAGAATCGGCGCGTCGCCGTCATCAGCCAAGCTCTCGCCCGAAAATATTTCCCCGGCGAAGACCCGCTTGGCAAACGTATCACGGTTGACATGAAGGAAGAGCCGGAGCCGACCGAAATCATCGGTGTCGTCGGCGACACCAAGCACCAAGCCCTCAACGCCGAGACGAAAGCGACGGTCTACTGGCCGCACCCGCAGCTTCCTTATACTGCGATGACGCTCGTCGTGCGGATGGCGGGCGACCCCGCGGGCATCGCGAACGCCGCGCAACACGAGATTCAAGCAATCGACAAAGACCAGCCCATCTCTGACGTGCGCACGATGCAGTCATGGCTGGCTGGATCAGTGTCGCGGTCACGCTTCGGTGCGACGCTCCTCGCCCTGTTCGCCGGTGTCGCGCTCCTGCTCGCGGGCGTCGGGCTGTACGGCGTGATGGCTTATTCGATCGCGCAACGCCGGCACGAAGTCGGCATCCGCCTCGCACTCGGCGCGCAAGCCGGCGACATTTTCAAACTCATACTCAGACAAGGAATGCTGTTGACATTGATCGGCGTCGCAACCGGCTTGGCGGCGGCGTGGGCATTGACCCGCGTCATGTCGAGTCTGCTTTACGAAGTGAGCGCGACCGACCCGCTCATCTACGCCAGTCTCGCGCTCGTGCTCACGGGCGTTGCGCTCGTCGCGTGTCTCATCCCGGCACGGCGGGCGATGAGAACGGAGCCGATGATCGCGCTCAGGCACGAATAAATTAAGGGATGAGGGCGGAGGGATGAGGGATGAAATAAAAGCATTCATCTCTTAATTCATCCCTCATCCGTCCGCCCTCATCCTTCCAAAGCGAGGTGTGAATGATGCGAACACTGTTACAAGACTTGCGTTACGGGGTCCGCACGTTGCTGAGGAGTCCGGGCTTCACGCTCATCGCGATGGTCGCGTTGGCACTTGGCATCGGCGCGAACACGGCGATCTTCAGCGTGGTGCATGCGGTGCTGCTGAGGCCATTGCCGTACAGGGACGCGGGGCGGCTGGCGATTGCGAGCATTTCGCCGCCGGACTTCCGCGACCTGAAAGAGTCTGGTCAGTCTTTCGACCGGGCGGCGATGTGGGCTTCCAATATGTACAACGTCAGCGTCGGAAATGAAACGACGCAGGTCACTGGTGCCATCGTCACGCCAGACTTCTTTCCGCTGTTGGGTGATCCGGTGGTGGGGCGCGCGTGGCGTCCCGACGAAGACCGCGAGCCGTTGGCAATTATCAGCCACGACTTCTGGCAAAGTCAGTACGGCGGTGCGCCTGACGTGATCGGCAAAACCGTCCGCCTGAGCGGCAACGTGCACACCATCGTCGGAGTGATGCCGCCGGAGTTTCAATACCCGACGAGCCGGTTCAAGCTGTGGGTAACGTTCGGTTCGGCGATGGCGGCGACGCCGGAGCAACTGGAGAACCGTCAGTTCCGCATCTTCCGCGCCGTCGCTCACGTCAAACCCGGCGTCAGTTTCTCGCAGATGCAGGCCGAGGTGGACTCACTCTCGCGTCGGCTCGAACAGCAGTATCCGACGACCAACACGGGCGTCCGCATCGAGTTCGCTTCGATGTCCGAACGCTTGTTGGGTGATATCCGCCCGGCGCTGACGGTGCTGCTCGGCACGGTCGGCCTGGTGCTGCTGATTGCGTGCGCGAACGTCGCCAATCTGACCCTCGCGCGGACGGCGGCGCGCGGAAAAGAGATTGCCGTCAGGACGGCGCTCGGGGCATCGCGCTGGCGCGTGATGCGACAACTTCTGACCGAAAGTCTGCTACTTGCGGGCGCGGGCGGCGCACTCGGTCTGCTGCTCGCAGTGTGGTTGCTAGATGTGTTGCCAAGTCTCAACCCGCGCGACATCCCGCGCCTCGACTCAATTAGCATCAGCGTGCCGGTGTTGCTGTTCACACTTGGATTGTCGGCGTTAACGGGCATCCTCTGCGGCCTCGTTCCGGCGTGGCAAGCGACGCGCGTCAGTCTCAATCAATCGCTCAAGGAGGCAGGTCGCGGTACTTCGGGGAGCATCAAGGGTCGGCGAGTACGCGGTGCGCTCGTCGTGGCCGAAGTCGCGTTGTCGCTCGTTGTGTTAGTCGGCGCAGGCTTACTCATCAAGAGCTTCACCCGCTTGTTGCAAGTCGAGCGTGGGTTCGTAGCGGAGAATCTGCTGACCTCAAACGTCGGCCTCGTGCAGTACAAAGAACCGCAACGCCGCGCCGCCGTTGCGCGTGAAGTGATCGAGCGGATCGAACAGATTCCCGGCATTGAGGCGGTCGGTGGTGGGACGGGATTGCCACCTGTGACACCACAGCGCGGCACACGCTTCGTTGTGCAGGGTCTGCCCAGCGACAACACCGACGAGCGTTCGGGTTATTTCATCGCCATCAGTCCCGACTTCTTCCGCGCGCTCGGCACGCCTCTTGTTGACGGGCGGGCGTTCAATTCGCGTGACGACGCTGACGCCGCGAAGGTCGTGGTCATCAACCGCGCGCTCGCGCGTCGCCTCTTCTCGAACGAGAGCGCCGTCGGCAGACGTATGCAACTGATTAACCCTGAACAGTCAAACGACTGGCGCGAGATCGTCGGCGTCGTCGGCGACGTGCGTTACTCAGGGCTTGATGACCCCGGCGACGCGGCCATCTACACGCCTTTCGCGCAGACGCCGATGCTGTGGAACTATCTCATGATCCGCACCGCCACCACCGTGCCGCCCGCAAGTGTGATTCAGAGTGTGCGCAATGCAGTCATCGCGGTTGATCCGAAACTGGAAGCGGCGAACTTTCAGACGATGGATCAAGTCGTTTCCGAGACGGTGGCGCAGCCACGCTTCTACATGACACTGCTGGCGGCGTTCGCCCTGCTGGCGCTCTTGCTCGCGGGCGTCGGCATCTACGGCGTCGTCTCCTACTCGGTGACGCAACGCACACACGAGATCGGCATCCGCATGGCGCTCGGTGCGCGAAAGCTCGACGTGATGAAGTTGGTCATCGGACAGGGAATGCTGTTGGCCTTCGTCGGCGTGGGCGTCGGATTGTGCGGTGCCTTCGTACTGACGCGGCTGATGACGAACCTGCTATTCGGCGTGTCCGCCACCGACCCTTTGACGTTCGCCGTCATCTCGCTGCTGCTCGCAGGCGTCGCGTTTGTGGCGTGTTATGTCCCGGCGCGGCGGGCGACGAAAGTAGACCCGATGGTGGCGCTCAGATACGAATGAACAGTCTGGAGTCTAAAGTTTTGAGTCTGGAGTCAAAGCGAACGCGTCCTGCTTTTGACTCCAGACTCCGGACTCAGGACTCACGACTCTTTTGTGGAGATGTGAATCATGACAACACTATGGCAAGACCTGCGTTACGGTGTGCGAACGTTACTGAAAAGACCGGGCTTCGCTACTTTGGCGGTGCTGGTCTTAGCATTGGGGATCGGCGCGAACACCGCGATCTTCAGTATCATCAACGCCGTGTTGCTACGACCACTACCCTACAAGAACTCCGAACGCATCGTCGTCCCCGTTTCGACGAACGCGGAGCGCGGGTTCGACAACGCCAGTATTCCTTACGCAGACTTTTTGGATTGGAAGAATGAAGAACAGCTTTTTGAAAACGTCGCCGTCTTCCAGCAAGTCAACCTGGATTTGACCGGCGACGGCGAACCGGAGCGCGTCCAGGGTGTCCGCGCCACTGAAGGCTACTTCGACGTGACCGGACTGCAATCATTAGTCGGAAGACGTCTGCTCCCCGAAGATCATCAACCCGGTGGCGCGGCGGTGGCGGTCATCAGCGATGGCCTGTGGCAACGGCGATTCGGCGGCGAGAAAGAAATCGTCGGACGAATAATCGCGCTTAACGGCAGAAAGTATACGGTCGTTGGTGTGATGCCATCAGACACGTCAGTGTCTTCCGACGCGACGGACGTGTGGGTGCCACTCACCTTCGAATCGGGTGGACCGTCGAGCGACATCCTGCGGCGCGATAATTTCATTTGGCAATCAATCGCACTCCTCAAGCAAGACGTCTCGCTCGCGCAGGCCAACGCCAAGTTAGAGGCGGTCGCGCGGCGCATCGAGGGGGAACATTCACAAATCCGCAAGGGCTGGAGCACGCAGGCCGTGCCCCTCAATGAATCCATCGTCGGCACTCAGTTGAGGAGGGCGCTTTTAGTTTTATTCGGCGCAGTCGGATTCGTGCTGCTGATCGCGTGCGTCAACGTCGCCAATTTGTTGCTCGCGCGGGCGGCTGTCCGCGAGCGGGAGATGGCGATTCGGATCGCGCTCGGCGCGGGTCGCTGGCGATTGATTCGACAACTTCTGATTGAGAGCCTGGTGCTCGCGCTCGTCGGCGGTGTCTGCGGACTGCTGCTCGCACTCTGGGGCGTTGACATCATCACCACGCTCGCGCCGGCGGACATGCCCCGGCTGAAAGAAATTGGGATTGATCGCAACGTGCTCGTGTTCGTCGCCGGAGTGTCCCTCTTAACGTCGTTGCTGTTCGGCATCGTCCCGGCGCTCCACGCCTCGCGGACGAATCTCAATGAGTCGTTAAAAGAAGGCGGGGGCGGTCGCGGCTCGACAGCTGGCGTTCATGGGCAACGCGCCCGCAACGCGCTCGTCGTCGCGGAGATTGCGCTGTCGCTTGTGCTGCTCGTCAGCGCCGGGCTGATGGTCAAAAGTTTCGTCGTTCTGCAACAAGTTGACCCCGGGTTCAGGGTGGACAATCTGCTGACGCTACAGCTTAATCTGCCGCGTGCGCGCTACGGCGAAGACCGTCGAGTAGTCGACACCGTGGATCGGATTTTAGAGAAACTTAAAAGTCAACCGGGCGTGAATAACGCTTCCGCGGTGACGGCCCTGCCCCTCGGCGGTGGCGGCTTTTACCTCGGTCGCGTGTTCCTCGAAGAAGGACGGCCCGAACCACCGGCGGGGCCGGATCATCAGGCCGAGTGGAACGTGGTCAGTCCCGGCTTCTTCACCACAATGGGCATCGCCGTATTGAGGGGCAGAGCGTTCGATGACCGCGACGACGAGAATCGTCCGCCCGCGATCATCATCAACGAAACTATGGCGCGGCGCATGTTCCCGAACGAAGACGCGCTCGGTAAGCGAATCAGGTCGTGGCGCGACGAGAACAAATACCGCGAAGTAGTCGGCGTCGTGCGCGACGTGCGCTACTACGGTCGCGATGACAAACCGCGTGGCCTGGTGTACATCCCGTTACGTCAAGATGTTTGGCGCTCCCTCATCCTGGCCGTGCGCACCGACGGCGACCCCGTCAAGCTTTCGTCCGACCTGCGCAATCAAATATGGAGCGTCGATCAAGACCTCGCTCTAGCCAATATCACGACGATGCAGCAGACCCTCGTCGCGTCCACGGCGCGACCACGATTCAGCACGTTGCTACTGAGCGTGTTCGCGGTCGTCGCGCTCGTGCTCGCAGCCGTCGGGCTGTACGGCGTGATGGCTTACGGAGTAACTCAGCGCACGCATGAAATCGGGATTCGCATGGCTTTAGGCGCGCGAGGGAGTGACGTGCTGAAGTTGGTTGTCGGACAGGGCATGAAGTTGGCTCTGATCGGCGTGGGTGTTGGACTCGCGAGCGCGTATGTCATCACGCGCTTCATGTCGAGCCTCCTCTTTGAAGTCAGCGCGACCGACCCCGTAACTTTCGCGGCGGTAAGCGTCCTTCTCATCGCTGTTGCCTTGATCGCCTGCTACATCCCGGCGCGACGCGCGACGAAGGTTGACCCGATGGTCGCACTCAGATACGAATAAATTAAGGGATGAGGGCGGAGGGATGAGGGATGAATTAAGAGATGAATGCTTTTATTTCATCCCTCCGCCCTCCAAAGTGAGGTGTGAATGATGCAAACATTAATACAAGACTTGCGTTACGGAGTCCGCACGTTGCTCAAGCAACCTGGCTTTACCTCTATCGCCGTCGTGACGCTGGCGCTCGGCATCGGCGCGAACACAGCAATCTTCTCGCTACTGCACCAAGTGTTGTTGCGTGCGCTGCCCGTGCGGCAACCGGAACAGTTAGTGGTGCTGGCCTCGCCGGGGCCGAAACAGGGACGCACGTCGAGCGACACGCGCGACGGAGCAGAGTCGTTTTCTTACCCGATGTACCGCGATTTGCGCGAGCGCAACGAGGTCTTTAGCGGTTTGATGGCGCGCTACTCGATCCCGCTCAACGTGGCCTTTCAAGGGCAGAGCGAAGGCGCGAGCGGTGAAGTTGTCTCCGGCAATTACTTCAACGTGCTCGGCGTGACGCCGGCGTTAGGCCGGATGCTGTTACTCGAAGATGACCGTACGCCGGGCGCACACCCGGTCGTCGTCCTCAGCCACACTTACTGGGTGCGTCGCTTCGCCGCCGATGCGCAGGTGCTCAATCAAACGATGACGATCAATGGTCATCAGATGACGGTCGTCGGCGTCGCGCGCGCTGGTTTCACGGGCGTGCAGTTGGGAGAGACGCCGGAGGTCTTCATTCCGATGATGATGAAAGCGCAGGTAACGCCGGGCTGGGACGGACTCGAAGACCGCCGGGATTACTGGCTCAACGTCCTCGGGCGGCTTAAGCCGGGCGTGAATCGTGAACAGGCACAGGCTCGCATCGCGCCGCTCTACCGCGGATTACTCGACGCGGAGTTGCCGCTGCAACAACGCATGGCCGCCGACACGCAGCAACGCTTCATCAACAAAAAACTGTTGGTTGAAGACGGCGCGCGGGGGCGTACCGTCTTTCAAAGAGATGCGCGCGCGCCGTTGCTGATGCTGATGGGGATGGTCGGGCTGGTGCTGCTGATCGCGTGCGCGAATGTCGCGGGCCTGCTGGTTGCGCGCGGGGCGGCACGGCGCAAGGAGATTGCTCTGCGGCAGGCGCTCGGCGCGGGGCGCTTTAGGCTGGTGCGGCAGTTGTTGGTCGAGAGCGTGTTGTTGTCTTCGGCGGGCGGCGCGCTGGGCTTGCTCGTGGCGGTGTGGACGCTGGCCGGGTTGCTGCCTTTGTTACCCGAGAACAACGAGTTGAGCAATCTGACGGCGGACTTGAACTACGGCCTCCTGGCTTTCAATTTCGGATTGGCCGTATTGACCGGATTGTTGTTCGGCTTGGCCCCGGCGCTGGGGACGACGCGGACTGATTTAGTGACGGCTTTGAAGGAGCAAGGCGCGAGCGTGTCGACGGGCACATCGCAATCGCGTTTTCGCAGAGGCTTAGTTGTGGCTGAGATTGCGCTGACTGCAGTGCTGCTGGTGGCGGCGGGTTTGTGCGCGCGCAGCTTCGTCAACTTGACGCGCGTCGACACGGGCTTGCGCGCCGAGCAAATCATTAGCTTTTCGCTGGCACCGGAGTTGAGCGGTTACGACGCGCCGCGCTCCGCAGCACTGTTTCAACAGTTGGAGGAATCATTAGCCGCACTGCCGGGCGTCGAGGCGGTGAGCGCCGTCCGCATCGGCCTGTTCGCCGGCAACCGATCATCGTCGAACCTGACCATCGAGGGATACACACCGGGGCCGGATGACGACACACATGCCCAGAGCAACAATGTCAGCGCCGGGCACTTCACCGCGATGAGTATTCCGCTCGTGGCCGGGCGCGACTTTACCAGACAGGATACGGCGCAGAGCCGGAAAGTTGCCGTCATCAACCAGACGCTGGCGCGGCGCTTCTTCGGCGACGCCGACCCGCTCGGTCGCCGCATCGCCTTCGGGCGCATCGAGGGCAAGCCGCTGGACATCGAGGTCGTCGGCGTTGTGCAGGACAGCAAACACGCCGAGTTGCGCGACGAAGCGTATCCGTTCGTCTACACGCCGTGGACGCAGGCGCCGCGTACAGGGCGGCTGACCTTCTACGTCCGCACCGCACAGCCGCCGGCGATGATGGTGCCCGCGCTGCGCCGCACCGTCGCGCAACTCGACACGAATTTACCGATTGACGATGTGCAGACGTTGCAGGCGCAGATCGCCACGTCGCTCT
>JALZJL010000219.1 GCA_030859785.1 Acidobacteriota bacterium | reverse complement strand
AGGTTTCTGAACGGGTATCGTAAATGAGGCAGACAAGCAGATAAAGCTGAATCAGTTGATTTTCCATGGTAAGAAAATTCTACCAGTTCGGCCTGCTGGTCTGTCATTTCAACTCCTGATTCACATAAGAGTTGTTTCAGAAGGGCATCAACGCCGCGAAGAGCGGCGACCGCGCGTCCGCCAACTTCTTTCTGCTGCAAGCCACCGAACTTGATTCCGAAAATGAGCAGGGCTGGTTGTGGCTGGCTTCGGTGACGGATGCGCCCGAAGAAAAGTTGTCCTACCTGCAACGTGTCCTCAATATCAACCCGGCCAACGAGCGGGCGCAAGCGGCGTTCAGCGGGACTAAAACCCAACTCGCCCGGGCGTTGCTGCAGGAAAGCGTTACCGCCGCCAAAGCGGGCGACCGTCTCACGGCGCGCGAGATATTACGCGACGTGATGGAGTACGACCCGAACCTTGAAGAGGGTTGGCTGGTGATGGCGTATGTCGCCGATGCGATAGAAGAAAAAGCGGACTGCTTTCGGCGCGTGCTGGAGATGAACCCCGCGAACGAACGCGCCATCGCCGGTCTCAAGTCGGTCGAGGCAATGTCTGCCACACCGCTTCCGGCGTGGCGTTGCCCGCTCTGCCGGAGCGAATCCGAAAAGGAAGTTAGTTTATGCACGACCTGCGGCGCCGTGCTGACGCTCGACGACCTCGACCGTCTGCTCGACAACGGCCACGTCGACATCGAACGTATCAGCACCGAGTTGACGCGTCTCGAAGCAACGCTGACTGAAGATTCATCCGCCGAAGATCACATTACAATCGGATTGGGTTACTTGAATTTGAAGCAGTTGGACGAGGGGCTGGCGCATCTCGAAACCGCGCTTCGCCTCGACTCGGGGCGAGAGGATTTGCGCTTGCGCGTCGCCTCCCTCGTCGAGCGACGCGCGGCGTTGGAGACGGCCACCCGCACGCGCGAAGAAGCTGAAAAACTCTTGCGCCGCACGATTATGGTGGTGGACGACAGCCCGACTGTCCGCAAGTTGGTGACGCTCAAGCTTGAAGGGCAAGGGCACCATGTGATCGCCGCGACCGACGGCATCGATGCGCTGGCAAAGTTGAACGAATCCATTCCCGACTTGATTCTGTCCGATATCACGATGCCCCGCATGGACGGCTATCAACTCTGCAAACTCATTAAGAGTAACCCGACGACGAAGCACATTCCCGTCGTCATGTTGTCGGGCAAGGATGGATTCTTCGACAAGATGCGCGGGCGTGTGGCAGGTTCGACCGCTCATATGACGAAGCCGTTTGAGCCGGATGAATTAATTAAAACGGTGGCGAAATACTGCGGCTTATCCGAAGTCTGAACCATTGGGAGGTCGTCTAGGAAAGGACGGAAGCGAACGAGTTATGGCAATCGAAGGCAACCTGCGGGACATGAGCCTGCCGAACATCATGCAGATTACCTGTCTTGAACATCGCAAGGTCGGACTCGTCCTCAATCGTCGGCACGAAAAAGGTTCGATCTACTTCGACGGCGGAGAAATCATCCACGCCGCGGTGAACACTTTCGAAGGCGAGGAAGCCGTCTATTACATGCTGACGTGGGATGAAGGAACTTTTAAGACGACGAGCGATGTCGCGGCTCCGAAACGCACCATCGCCGCCCGCTGGGACAAACTCCTGATGGAGGGCATGAAGCGGCTCGATGAATACGCGAGAGACAAATCCCAGGCACCGGCGAAGAAAACGCTTTCGGCGGCGGACATCGCGTTCGACTCCAAGTTGGAGAACGACATCATCATGCTGCTCTCCAACCTTGAACATGCGCGCACGAAACTCGCCGACAAGGGGACGCTGAAGCGACCGGCGGCGGCGCTCCAGATTCTCGTCGAGATGGCGCATCAAACTATGAAATCTGCCGAGAGCTACTTTATCAAAGAGATGCCCACCAATTCTTTACGCGAAGTCCTCGCCCGGGTGGCAATTGAGTATCCGATTGCGGGAGCGTTTCAAGCGCAGGGCGACCAGTTGCCGCAAACCTTAATCCTCACTCTTTTCAACGACGCGAGCGGTAAGGATCGGCGACAGGTGTTCGTCGGACTGAGCCGCAGCATCATCAGTGTCATAGACGCCTATCTGGCGCAACTAACGGCGCGTTTCCGCTCGGCCATCGTGATGGAAGGACTCAGGGAAGCATACATGCTCTTCCTGACCGACCTCGCCCAAGTCGTCGAGCAAGTCTATGTCTAACTTATCAACCTTTAACCACCTCAGTAAGGAGATTCATCAGCAATGGCAAATCAAACAATTCTCGTCGCCGACGACAGCCCGACGGAAATGAAACTGGTCTTAAACGCGCTACAGAACAAAGGCTACCAGATCACCACTGCGGTTGATGGCGAAGATGCCATCGAAAAGCTGACGCGCGAGCGCCCGAAGTTGGCGATTCTCGACATCATCATGCCGAAAAAGAACGGCTATCAGGTACTCCGTCACCTCAGAACAACACCTGAAACAAAGGATATGAAAGTTCTGATGTTAAGCAGCAAGAACCAGGAGAGCGACCGTCACTGGGGTCTCAAGCAGGGCGCGGACGAATACATGACCAAGCCGTTTGACGCCGCCGAGTTGGCAGCGACCGTCGCCAAACTGGTCTAGTTCGCTTTCCCCCTCTCTGCCCACTTCCTCCCACCTTTACGCCGCCGCGCAACTTCTCAAAAGACGTTTCCGAAGCGCCACCGAAGATGCGCGGGGCGTTCAACCTTCGCTCGACGGCTGACCGCCGCCGCGAGCGACCTTCTCTGCTAAGCGTCGAATTCACTATGAACAACGCCGAGAACAACCAAACCGAAATGGTCGACCTGCTTGACATGCCCGACCTGCATGACATGCCCGACCTCGGCGATGTGCCGGAGGGAGCCTTCGCGCTCGATTTGACGACGAGCGCGGAGATTCCCACCCACACCATCGGCGATATGAAGGCCAAGCCTACGATCGCGGTCGGCGGCAATGCGATTGGGACGCTCGACGACACGGACGATTTCTTCGATTCGCTGCTCGCTGAGATGAAGATGAAGACCAACGATTCATTTTCACCGGGCGGTGACGACAGTTTGTCGCCTTTCGGCTTCGAGGGCGACAAACTGCCCGTCATCTCTCCACACGACGATCTGGATTCCCTGATCGGCGTGCTCGAAGCCGAAACTCCTCACACTCTTTCGCCGCCCGACAACACCACCGTCGAGCTTGACCATCAACCCATCAACCTGCCAACCGCGTTTGATTCTCTGCCAGCCGCGTTTGATTCCGACAGCGACGGCGTGGCGCGTCCGGACGACTTGCCGGACGTTGAGTTCGTGGCGTCGGAAACGTCCGACCAGCCAAATCTCTATCAACCAATGGTTTCCTACGAAGACGAAAGCGAAGCCGTGGCCTTCACCGGAAACGAAGAACCTTCGCTCGATGCTTTCGACTCCGTGTCGACAATTGCTGAAAACGATTTGGATAGCTTCGCAGGCATGCCGGAGTTTCAACCGCTCGAAGTCGCCGGTGAAATGGTTGACGTCGAGTCTCCGGACATTGTCACGGTGGAATCAACGCCTCCCGACCTTCTCGACTTCGCCGGAGTTGAACAGGCAGCACTTGAAGATGCAGCACCGCAGCAGGCTGAAACGACCGCACAGAGTTTCGCGCCTGAAGGTTCAATTGATTCTGAGACGGTCGTCCATTCGGCACACCAAGAGGCGAAAGCGATTGTTGATCGTCACTACGACACGCTCGATTCGCTGATTGCGCAGATTGACGAAGAGGTGGCCGCGCATCCGCTCACCTTGCGCGGGGACGTCGATGCTGCTTCCTCTACGCTGTCAACGTCGATTGGTGCTGCGACCGAACACCACGTCATCTTCACTTTGAACAACACCGCCTATTCGTTGCCCGTCGGCAGCGTACTAGAGATCAGCACGCCGCTCGCCGTCACGCCGCTGCCGAACGTGCCCGTCTGGGTGCAGGGCATTGCCAACCTCCGTGGCGACATCATCTCGGTTGTCGACCTGCGTCAATTCTTCCAGATGGAAGGCAAGGAGTCGTCACGCAGCAACCGTATGCTGGTGGTGCGCTCGCCGCACGGGGACATCACATCCGGTTTAATTGTTGATGGCGTGCGCGAGATCAGCTACCTGAAAACCGAACAAATCACCAGGCCGACCGCGCCGATTGAAAGCGGCGTTGCTCCGTACATGCGCGGCGTCTATGAGCACAAGGAACATCTGCTGGTGCTGCTCGATCCTGAACGCCTGATGCTCTCCAGCGAGATGCGGCAGTTCGAGATGGCCGAGTAACGCTTCTCGCCGCAAGCCCCTTAGCACCTCACTCACGAACGTTGATTCGCTAACCAAATCACACGAAAGGTTTTTCTTAATGAGCAATCGCACAACATCATCCTTTCGTGAATTCAACTTGTAAGTGCAACTCGGTTAACTGCTCAGAGGACGCCGGTTAGTGTCTCCGGTTAGGGGCATAACTGTTGCAGGCAAAAGGGCTTCAAAAACAGTCGAGCGACCTTACCGCT
>JALZJL010000198.1 GCA_030859785.1 Acidobacteriota bacterium | reverse complement strand
CCGGCTTTGATGAAGCCGAAGAGGTCGATGATTGGCTGCGTGCGCGATGTTTTTCCGCCAGCGCGGCGCGGGCTTTGGAGGACGCCGGGATTACACCTGAACAAGCCGCGACGCCGATGACTGCGGGCAGTAGCGGCGACGATGACAGCGGCAGTGAGAGCGGCAGTGGTCGCGATGTCGCAGACACTCTCGCTGGTAAATTCACGCGCGGCCATATCAGCATCGACGAAGCGCGACGTATCGTGACGAACGACTTCTGGAATTCGTGACATCACTTGACAGATTCAGACGACTCCATCATTCGACATATGCGGAAACTTGAAGAACTGGAATTCGACAACACATACGCGCGGCGGCTGCCCGATGCTTTCTATTCGCGGGTGACGCCGACGGCGCTGACTGACCTATATCTGGTGAGTTTCAACGCGGCGGCAGCCGAGCTGATCGACCTTGACCCGCGCGAGTTTGCACGGCCCGACTTCGCGGAATACTTTTCGGGAAACAAGCCTTTCCCGAAAGCCGAACCACTCGCGATGTTATATGCTGGCCACCAGTTCGGCAGCTACGTCCCGCAACTCGGCGACGGGCGCGCGATTCTGCTCGGCGAAGTTCGCAACCTTCGCGGCGAAAAGTGGGACTTGCAATTAAAGGGCGCGGGGCCGACTCCGTACTCGCGCGGATTCGACGGGCGCGCGGTGCTGCGCTCGACCATCCGCGAATACCTGTGCAGCGAGGCGATGCACGGTCTCAACATCCCGACGACACGCGCGCTCTCAATCGTCGGCAGCGATGAAAAGGTTTATCGTGAATCCGCCGAGACCGCCGCCGTGTTGCTGCGTATGGCCCCGACGCACATCCGCTTCGGCACGTTCGAGGTCTTTTACTACCGCAATCAGCACGAGCGCGTGCGGCAGTTGGCGGACTACGTCATTGAACAATTCTTTCCCTCTTTGATTGAAGCTGAAGACCGCGACCAAAAATTTCTCACTGAAGTCGTCGAACGCACCGCACGACTGATCGCCGGGTGGCAGGCCGCCGGTTTCGCTCACGGCGTGATGAACACCGATAACATGTCGATTCTGGGAGTCACGCTCGACTATGGCCCGTTCGGGTTCCTCGATGATTACGACGCCGGATTCATCTGCAATCATTCAGACTACGGCGGTCGCTACGCATTCGACCAGCAGCCCGCCATCGGCTTCTGGAACTTGGCGTGCCTCGCGCAGACGCTGACGCCGTTCATTTCACACGAAGCAGCGACCGCCGCGCTCGACGCCTACCAGCCCGCCTTCGCCGAACATTACGGTAAGATGATGCGCGCGAAACTCGGCCTGCGCGAAAAGCGACCAGACGACGCGGAGTTATTGCTGTCACTGTTCGAGATTCTGCAAAGCAACCAAGTGGACTACGCCGGTTTCTTCCGCTCTCTCGGCGATTTCAAACAAGGCACCGGCGAACGCAACGACGCGGCGCGTGACAAGTTCACAGACCCGCTCGCCTTTGACGAATGGGCGGCGCGCTACCGCGAGCGTCTGCTGTCCGAAGATAGCGACGACGCGGAGCGACAAGCGCGCATGAACTGCGTCAATCCCAAATACATTCTGCGCAACTACCTCGCCCAGCAAGCTATCGACATGGCCGTCGAGCAACGCGACTACTCCGAAATCAATCGCCTACTCGCGTTGCTGCAACATCCCTTCGACGAACAACCTGGAATGGAACGCTACGCCGACCCGCCACCGAGCGGGGGCCGAAAGATCGTCGTCAGTTGTTCGTCCTGATTGTCAAAGTCCGACCATCACAGCGCGGCCTAATTCAAGTTGGGCTGCTTTGGCTTACTATGGCTATATTCGTACATCTCACATCTGGAAAGAACCTTAAAGCTATTTTGCGGAACGGTATCACCCGCATAGCGAAGCGTGAAATCGCAACTAACGGGGTTTATGCCCTGCCAGTAACGCGAAATTATTACATCTCGCATCAATGGCTCAGAGAGTTAAAGCGTCGGAACGAAGGTCCAATCGCAGCAGTATATTTCCGTATCCGCGATGACACGCCGGTTCTTGTAGGGCGCTACAATCAAGACCATCAGCAGATGAGCGCTGCCGAAGCCGTTGCCACCATGATGAATTGCGAGAATCGGGAAGGCTATGAGGTTATTGTCCCTCGAAAAATAGCAAGGAATGAAATACATCGTTACCGCATGTTGTCGCAGGTTATAGGCTGGCGATATTCTCCCGAATCTCATGGCAGAAAGCCTTGTGGCTGTCCATATTGCCAACGCGGAGAGTATGGAGGTCGAAAGCTGCGAGAAGCCTATGAGAAAGAGTTGAACGCTTAAAATGAAAGGCGCGGCTCAACAAATCCATGAAGCCGGCTTCTTTTCCACTTCGCTTCAAAGAAGCCGGCTTCATGGATTTGTTTATGTCCAGCGTTACCCGGTGCGGAGAATTGCCAGCGGCTTGCGGGTCAGCACGTCGAAGCTCGACAGCGCGCCGACGGTGGTGACGAGCAGCACCGTCGCGCCGATGGCGAAGAGATTGAGCAGTGGCGTCGCACTCCACGGGATGTCGAAGACGAAGCGCGAGACGGCGTAAGAGAGAGCGATGGCGGGCAGCGACCCGATGACTCCGGCGACGAGTCCGAGCAGGCCGTATTCGGCGAGCAGGATGCCTAACAGTGTCCGCCGTTTCGCGCCCAGGGTTTTGAGCACCGCCGCTTCGTAGACGCGCTGAAACTTGGTCATCGCAATCGAGCCGACGAGAATCAGCACGCCGCTCAGCAACACGAAGCCGCCGATAAACGAAACAGCGAGTGTCACGTTGTTGAGGATGCGGTTGACGGTGCGGACGATCTCCGCGACATCAATCATCGAAACATTCGGATACTGGTCGAGCAGTGCTCGTTGAAACCGCGCTCGCTCTTGCGGGCCGCCGGGCGCGTTAATCGCCGCGACCAATGTTTGCGGCGCGTCGTCCAGCACTCCGGGCCGGAACAGCACGAGGAATCCGGTGCGCGAGTTGCGCCAGTCGACCTCGCGAATGCTGGTCACACGCGCGTCGATCTTTCTCCCCAGCACGTCGAACGTGATCGTGCTGCCAATGTCCAGACCGGCGAGGCCGCGCATCCCCTCTTCAATTGAAACTTCAGCTTCACGCGACGTCGACGGCGCCCAGAACTTTCCGGCGACGATCTTTTCGTTGGCCTCAAGTTGGGGACGGTAGGTGACGACATACTCGCGCCCCAACATCCCGCGCTGCTCACGCATCTCGCCGCTGTTCAAGTCAACGACGCGCCCGTTGATGGCGTAGATGCGCGTCCGCACCGTCGGGACAAGCGTCGGACGCACACCCGCCGTTTCTTCAACCAACTTCGCGACGCCCGCCTGCTGATCTTTTTGAATGTCGATCAGAAACATGTTCGGCAGATTATCCCGTCGTGCGAGGTTGAAGTCGTTCATCAGATTCACCTGTAGCGACTGAATCACCAGCACCAGGAAGACGCCGAGGCCGACCGCCATCACGATCACGCGCGTCTGGTTGCCGGGCCGGTGCAGACTGCTGATGGCCTGTCGCAACGCAAACGAGCGACGTGGCCGAGCGCGTTTGACGAGCGCGATTAAAAGCAGCGCGGCGAGTTGCAGCGCCCCGGCGGTCACCGCAAGCGCAGCAAGAAAGTAGAAACCGATGCGCAGCGAGCCGGCCTGCCACGATGCGAGCAGCGTCAAACCGACAGTGACCGCCGCGATAACTATCAGGCGCGTTAGATCGAAAAATCCGCGTGCGCCGCCTGCTGCGCCGCCGGTGCTATCGCGCAGCAACATGTTCGGTTTGATATTGCGGATGCGCAGCAGCGGCAACGCCGAAAACAAAATCGAGATAATCAACCCGAGGGCGAGACCCTGCGCGACGGCCCCGTTGCTGAGGCCGTAGTTCATGTTCTCCGGCAGACTGTCGCTGAAGTAGCCGCGCGCGAACAGCAACCCCACCTTCGCGAGCAGCACGCCGAACAGACTCCCGGCGAGGCCGAGCGCGACGACCTGCGCGAGGTACGCCAGCGTAATTTGATTGCCGGTGCCACCGACGCACTTCAGCACCGCGATGCTCTTGCGCTTTTGTTCGATGAAGACGCGCGTCACGCTCGACACACCGATACCGCCCAGCACCAGAACAACGAGGCCGGTCAACGACAAATAGTTTTCAGCACGTGCGAACTGCTGGCCCAGATTCTCCTGCGATTCTTTGTACGAGCGAACGTTGACGAGATTGTTCTTCAGCGCGCCGCGGAGTTCGGCGACGAGACCGTCCATTTCATTCGCCGGCGTTTTGAAGAGGAGCCGGCGGCGGGCGCGGCTACCGAAGCCGGTCAGACCAGCCGCCTCGACCGCTTCTCGTCTGACGAACACGCGCGGGCCGAGTCTGAAGCCGCTGCCGCCCGGCTCGCGCTCCAACACGCCACGGATGCGAAACGTCGCGTCGCCGATCTTCACTTCGTCGCCGACCGAGAGGCGCAGACGGTCGAGCAACAGCGGTGCGACGATGGCCCCGTTGTCGGCGAGCAGAGAGTAATCGAATGGCTTTGCCTCGGCCAGCGTCAATTCACCGAAGAGCGGGAACGGCGGTTCGATGCCTTTCAACTCGACCATCATCGCGCCTTCGCGTGCCGGGTCGGCGGGCCGCACCATCGTGCTCGCTTCGACGGTCTCAACTCTTGCTTCGACGCGCGGCGGTCGCGCGATGCGTTCAACAGCGGCCAGCGTCTCCGGCGACCACGGGCGGCCCGAATCAATCTGCACGTCGGCGGTCAGCAGTTGACGTGCCTCGCCCGCGACCGACTGATTGACGTTTCTGATGATCGAGCGAAGCGCGACAATCGAGCCGACGCCAATACCAATGCACAGAAAGAAGAAGAGCAGACGACGCCACGATGAGCGGATTTCGCGCCGCGCCATGTTGAAGATGAACTTCATCGACGCACCGCTCCTTCCTCGATCAAGTTAATATCGAGTTCGTCGCCCGCCGCCACCACCACCGCCGCGTTGCTGTCGCTTTCGACCCGGCCATCTCTGAGAGCGATGCGCCGGTCGGCGAGACCCGCCAATTCATGGTCATGTGTCACCAGCACAAGCGTCGCACCGCGTCGCCGGTTCATCCCGACCATCAGATCAAAGACGTGCTGCCCATTGCGCGAGTCAAGGTTGCCGGTCGGCTCATCAGCAAGAATGATCGAAGGGTCGTTGGCGAACGCGCGGGCGATGGAGACGCGCTGCTGTTCGCCGCCGGAAAGCTGTGACGGATAATGATGCGCGCGCGCGACCAGGTCGACATCTTCGAGCAGTTGCCGCGCGCGATCAGATGCGTCGCGCCGGCCCGCAATCTCCATCGGCACGAGCACATTTTCGAGCGCGGTCAGAGACGGGATTAAATGAAACGACTGAAACACGAATCCGATCTTCAGTCCGCGCAATTCGGCGAGCGCGTCTTCCGACATCGTCGTCACGTCCTGGCCGTCGATCAGAATCTCGCCGGAGGTCGGCGCGTCGAGTCCGGCAATCAAGCCGAGCAGCGTCGACTTGCCGCTGCCCGAAGGCCCGACGATGGAAACGAATTCGTTGTCGCGGATCGTCAAATCAAGTTGGTGAAGGATGGTTAAGCTCTCTGAACCGGAGCGGACATTTTTCAAAACCTTGTATAATTCAATCATGAAAAGATTTTTACCCGGACTATCATTCTTTCTGGTCCTGGTCTGCGCGGCCTGCGGCGACGGCTCGCGTTCGACCGGCAATGAAACAGCTTCAGCCACGTCTGATGCGCCTCGGCCCGCGTCTGTTGCAGCGCCGAGGCCGATTCAGAGTCTACCGAAGATCGTCGCATTCGGCGACAGCCTGACGGCGGGCCTCGGCCTTTCGGCGGCGGAAAGTTACCCGGCGGTGCTGCAAGAGATGCTGCGCGCCGACGGCTATAATTACGAAGTGGTCAACGCCGGGGTGTCGGGCGACACGTCGGCGGGCGGCGTGCGCCGCATCGATTGGTCGCTCGACGGTGATGTGCGCGTGGTGATTTTGGAACTCGGCGCCAACGATCTGCTGCGCGGCCAGCCCGTTTCGGAGATGAAAAAGAATTTGAGCGCGATCATTGAACGCATCAAGGCGCGCGATGCGAAAATCCTGCTCGCCGGGATGGACACGCTGACGAGCGCCGGCCCCGATTACCGCCGCGAAATTCGCGACGCATTTCAATCACTCGCGCGCGAGCATGAGGTTCCGATGATTCCCTTCTTCCTTGAGGGCGTCGGCGGCATCGCGTCGCTCAACCAACCGGACGGCGTGCACCCCAACGCTGAAGGCAGCCGCGTCGTCGCCGCCACCGTCTATCGTTATCTCCGTCCGCTGCTCGAACAAGACAAACAGCGCGCCGCGAAGTGATTGGCCGAAGTTCGCATCACGGTTGATATTCAAAGTTTCCTTTCTCGTCACACATCTTCATGTCAATTACCGAGGCCGTCATCATCTTCGTCTCCGCGTTTGTCGCGGGGATGATTAACTCAATTGCGGGTGGCGGCACGCTGCTCACATTCCCGGCGCTGATCTGGATCGGGCTAGACCCGAAGATAGCGAACGCAACGAGCACGGTCGCGCTGTGGCCAGGATTGATCGGCGGGGCGTGGGGTTATCGGCGCGAGATGCAGAACAGCCGCGCCCACCTCGTCCGCCTCGGCATTCCGAGCGTCATCGGCGGCGCAGTCGGCGCCGCGATTCTGATTGCGACGCCGACCGAGACGTTTGCCCGACTGGTGCCGCACCTGATTCTGTTTGCGACCGCGTTGTTCATCGTGCAGGGTTCAATCAGTCGCCGCTTTCGCTTGCAGTCGGCGGCAGAGAATCCGACTCCGCGCTGGTGGACGGCGGCGATGATCTTTCAATTCTTCTCGGCGATTTATGGTGGCTACTTCGGCGCAGGCAACGGTATCGTGATGCTGTCGGTGCTCGGTCTGCTCGGCATCGCGGATATTCATCGCGCCAACGGCATCAAGACTTTTCTCGGCGCGTGCCTCAACAGCGCGGCGGTCGTCGGCTTCATCGCCTCGAATTTAGTTCACTGGCCGGAAGCGATTCTGATGTCGATTGCGGCGTTGCTCGGCGGCTATACCTCGACGCACGTCGCGCGCCGATTGGGGCGTGTCTTCGTGCGCCGCACGGTGATCGTCATCGGCCTCTCCATCGGGTTGCTGATGCTGTGGCGCGTCAACAGTTGATCGAGCGGTGAAGACGATCATCTTTAACGAGAGAGACACACAGGTGACAGGAGACAGCACCAAGAGTTAAGCATCAAGACAGGTCGTCTGTGATGTGTCCAAAGATGGAGAGGATGAAGGATGGAGAGGAACGGATATGCGTCTTTCATTCATCCCTCATTCTAATTGCTTGATGAAGCATGACGTTTTAATTATCGGGGGCGGAGCGGCGGGTTTGTTCTGCGCTGCGGAGGCAGGCAAGCGCGGACGTTCGGTACTCGTCATTGAGCACGCCGACCGGGTCGGCAAGAAAATCGCCGTCTCTGGCGGTGGCCGGTGCAATTTCACTAACCTTCACACCGCACCGGAAAATTTCCTGTCGGCCAACCCGCGCTTCTGCCGCTCGGCGCTTGCCCGCTACACGCCCGAAGATTTCATCGCGCTTGTCGAACGACACGGCATCCGGTATCACGAAAAAAAGCTCGGCCAGCTTTTCTGCGACGGTAGCTCGCGGCAGATTGTTGACATGCTGCTGGGCGAGTGCGAGCAAGCCGGGGTCGAGATTAAAGTCGACTGCCGCGTGTCGCGCGTTGAGCGGGAATCGGACTTCGTCGCGCTTACGAATCAGGGAACGTTCGAGGCGGAATCCCTCGTGGTCGCGTCCGGCGGGCTCTCGATCCCGAAGATCGGAGCGACCGATTTCGGCTATCGCATCGCGCGGCAGTTCGGTTTGAAAGTCGTCGCGCCGCGCCCGGCATTGGTTCCGCTGACGCTTAATCCGACAGACCTACGCCGGCTGAATCCGCTGAGCGGCGTTTCGCTGGCTGCCGAAGTCGTATGCCGCGGAGCGAGATTTGAAGAGAGCATTCTGTTGACGCATCGCGGCTTGAGCGGCCCGGCGATTCTGCAAATCTCTTCGTACTGGCAACCGGGCGAGAGTCTCGACATCAATCTACTTCCCGGCCTCGACGTTCATCAACAATTAATCGGCGCGCGACGAGGCACGCACACGCTGGCCGCTCTGCTCACCGAATACTTGCCGCGCCGTTTCGCGCAGACGTGGTGCGAAACGCACGCTTCGTCGCGCCCGCTCAATCAATATTCGTCGAAGGAGCTTGCCGAAATCGCCGTGCGGCTTCAACAGTGGCGAATCGACCCGTCGGGTACAGAAGGTTTTCAGAAGGCGGAAGTAACGGCGGGCGGCGTCGATTCCGACGAGTTATCATCGAAAACGATGGAAGCCAAACGCGCGCCCGGACTGTTTTTCATCGGCGAAGTGGTTGACGTGACAGGGCACCTTGGCGGCTACAACTTTCAATGGGCGTGGGCGTCAGGCTTCGCCGCCGGGCAGTATGCCTAAGTACTCAAAAGTGACAGGGGACAGGGGAAGACACAGAGGACAGGTGGGGACAAACGTCAACTCTTTCGGAATCAGTGCGGCATAATAGCCATCGCACAGTTTCGGGCCATCAGTTTTGATCTGAAAACTGGAAACTCAAAACTTGTCCGGTTCGATTCAGCGAATGTAACCAGTCGGGTGCAGAATCTCGCCGTCAGCGAGTTCCGAGACGATTCGTATCCGGTGAAATCCGTTGGCGGTGTTGGTCGAAAGATATGTCAGAGCGAACTGTCTGGAGAGTAATGTGTCGACTTCGTGCAGGAACGGGTCGAAGCTGACTGCCGCGCTCGTTCCTTGAAAGAACGCCCGCCCGCCCGTTTCGCTCGACAATCTTTGCAGCGAACCCTGGCCGTAGCTGGTCAGTATCGAAGTGTCGTTCGCGCCGCCGCTCGACGGAGCGTAAATCGAATAGACCGCGACGCCACGACGCTGCGCATCGTTGATCGCCCGTTGTAGATCAATGCTCTGCGAGGGCGAGGCGCTGTCAGCGCCGCGCGAAAGATCAAGCCCGTCGGAGACGAGTAAAATCGCGCGGCGGCTGCCGGTCGGTTGCGACTCAAAACGCCGGAGCGCCTCGACGACCTGAACGTAAGGGTTGAACGGCGCGGAGGATGTGGCGCTGATCGGGATGCGTAAAGCACGCGCGGCGCGATCAAGATCGGTGGTGAACCGTTGCCGCACTTGTACCGAACCGGAGCGCAGATAGCCGACCATGATGCGCGAGTTGGGCGGCAATTGACGGATGAATGTCGCGAGTCCACTAATCTCGTTGGCGGTGGAAGCGACGACCCCATCCTGAATCAGCACGGCCAGCGTCAGCGGAACATTGACACCTCCACGCCTTGAGAGAACCTCCTGCGGCACGCCGTCTTCGAGCACTTGCAACACTTCGATTGGTTGCACCTCGCGTTGCCCGCGCGTCTGCTTCAGCCGCACGGTGACCGGGATCGTCACCGAGCGCACCGAACGCCGCGCGTCGTTCGAGCGTTTCTGCGCGCTGGCGGCGACTCCCGCGCCGGTCGCGAACATCAGTAAAACCGCGGAGGCGAGCGCGGCAACTCTCTTCAGTCCGGCTTTCGTCACTTCGTCAATCCTTTCCACAAACGTTGCTGATGATTTTCGTGCATTATATCCCTTTAGACGCCCGGAGCGCATTCTCGGCTGAACTTTTGGCGAGTCTCGCCGCCGCGTGATAGGGTAAATACTGAAAGGTGACAGGTGACAAGTGACAAGATAATTGCGGATTGCAGATTGCGGATTGCGGATTGCGGATTAAAAGAAACACAACTTGTTCTTCAATCGGCAATCTCCTGGTTCTGTCCTATCACCTGTCACTGTTGAGTAAATAGGTCAACGGCGTGGCGCAGTCGTTCATCAAAACGATTGATGCGAAGCGTCGTGCGACGGTATGACATATATACCGTTTTGATTGGCTTTCACTTTTGCCTTTTTACTTTTGCCTTGATACTTATGGAGATTACTCCCCAAAGCAGCAAACTCAGTAGCAGCGACCGCCTGACCGCGGCCGTATTGCGCGCGGCGCCGTGGCTCGCGTTCTTCATTGTCGCGCTGCCGGCCCCGCTCTACTTTCTGCTCCGCTACTTCACCTCGCCCGAAGAGGCTGGGGTATACATGTTGCTGGTGTTGACTTCACTCGCCTTCAGCGTGGTGGCCGGTCTGTTCGTCGCGTTGCTGTTTTTTCTTTACCGGAAGCACTGGGAAAAGAAGATGCGCGAGCGGTTGGCGGCGGACGGCGTGACGGTTAGCGAATTGGGTTGGTTCCGCGCCGAGATGAAGCCCGCCGAGCGCCGCGCGTTAAAGCAGATCGAGGGACAGAATGCCCTGCTGGCGGACGCTTATCGCGAGACGCTGGCGGCGCGACTGACGGCGACGCGAGTCGTCAAAAACTCTCGGCGTGAGATGGCGTTGGTCGGACGCCGCCTGCACCAATCCTCACAGGTCGCCGGTGCGGATCGAGCGCGGCTCGAAGAGGAGTTGCGTGCGGATCGGTTGCGCCTTGAACGCACGACGAATGAAGCCGTCGCACACGAGGCCGAAGCCGAGACACGCCTGCGTCTACTGGAAGCAGCCGGATCACGCCATGCCAGCGAAGCCGAAACCGAAATCGCGCTGCAACGCCTCGGCATGATGCGCGGGCAGACACCATACGCCCTCGAAGCCGCGCGGCTCGAAAGTGAAGCACGCAGTCAGGCCGACGAAATTCTGCGCCAGCGTGACCGGCAACTTCCGGAGTAACCGCGCAGAGGCTTGCGCCTGATTCGGAATGGACAACGCTTTTCACCAACATCCACCATTTAGGATTGAAGACAAAATCAATTCACCGCGGAGTACGCCGAGGACGCTGAGGATAATCCAGCTTTTCATCTGATTGATGATGCGGTCTTTGATTTCTCCGCGCGCTCTCCGAGTCCGCGAGCGGTGAAATTCGGGAATGCTATTTGATTCTTAATCCTTAACATCCCACTTTTTCCATCATCAATGCCAGCGCAGCCGCTCCTCAAGGTCAGTGAGGTGATAGACGCCCGTCGCCCCGGCACGTACCGCAAAACCTTCGCGGACAAGCGCGCGATTCCCCAGTCCGGCGTCAGGGCGCGACAGCCCGCTCACCTTCGCCAGTTCGCCGCACAGAGTCATGCCCGCGCCATTGAGGAACGCACGCGCGATTTCGCAAAGCGCTTCGTCGCGCGACACCTTGACGCTTAACTCCGTGGCGAAGCGTGCCTCGGCCAACGTCCAGACATACGTGAACCACGGCTCGTACAGCACGTCCGAAGGAATCACCTTCAACGCCTTCTGCAATTCATCGATGGCACGCGTCAACCGCGCCCGCTCCGGTATTTTGGCGGCCTCTCGGAGATCAGCGGTCGCCATCTCCCATTCACGCCGCAGCACCCGCATCACCGCGCGCGCGTCATCTGACAACGCTTCCGATTCACGGCGGCGCGGCACGCCCCACAGCGCGTTAAAGTGCGGAATCAATTGCGGCGCAATGAATGTCGTACGACCACGCGCGAGCTTTGCATAGTAGAAGCGACCGCGCTGCATCACCTCGTCCTTGATACGCCACGCGAGACTGCTCTCGGCGTCCTTCTGCACGTTGCGTGGCATGTGCGCGTCGCGGCGACCGGTCACGGCGACGTACAGTGACGGCCCCGGCCTCCGCGCATCGGTCAACGCCGCGCAGAACCCGACATCCGCGATTAACTTCTCCGCGTCGATGGCGCTCTCGACTCGCGATTCTGCCTCGCGCCGCCACATACGGTCCCGATATTCTTCAACCTCTTCCGTCAGCAAATTGCTCATCGCGCCAACCACATTAAGCACCTCAGCAAAAGTTTATCAGGATGAATGAAGTGGATGTTAGATGTCAGATGCTGGATCTTAGTTAAGACACACCAGAAGTGTGACTAACATCTGACATCTATTCCACAGTGGCTGTCACTTTTGCCTTTTACCTTTTTACTTTTGCCTTACTAAAAACGCCGGGGCCTGATTCATGGATATGATGAATCAGGCCCCGGCGTTTTGACATACGATTGAATGTGGCTTGAAAGTGTTTACCTGTTCGGCCCGCTGGCGCGGATCGTCACTTCTGTACCGCTCACCAATTCGAGGTCGTCGCGTCCCTGCACGTAGACCGAACCGGCCCCGCCCGCGCCGCCGAGAACCGCACCGATGGCCGCACCCTTGCCGCCGCCGGCGATAGCGCCGATGATCGCGCCAACCGCGGTGCCAATCGCCGCCCGCTGCACGGTGCGCTCCGTCTGGTTGTTATCTTCGACCGCGCCTTCGTTGTCGACTTTGACCGTCTCGCCGCTCATCGTGCGAAGGTTGTCGACGATACCGGCGAACCGATATGACTGCCCGTTCGACAGTCGGATCGTATCGAAGTTGAAGGTCAGCCCGGAGCGGCCAGAGATGCGCCCGCTGCGGCTGACGTTGGAAACCGTTCCTTCGATGACCGCCCCGTCATACGCGACAGGCGAACGCACGGTCATCGCGAAGCGGTCGCCTTCCCTCGCGACCTTAGTTGAAACATCGGTCGTCAGAGTTGCGACCAGCGTCTCGCCGCTGCGCACGATGAAGTCGCCGCTCGCCGATTGATTGCTACCAACAGAGGGACGCGATCCGTCGTAGATGTTCCACTGCGCGACATCCGCCGTTCGATTGTAAAGATTCTGAACGCTCACCGGCTGCGTCAGGCGCTCAGAGAAAATCCGTCGCGTCACCTGCATTTGCCGACCGCCATCCATTGGGTCAAACGTCACTGTGAAATCGTTCGCGCGGTTGCCGGTCGAACTGACGATCAACTGGTCGCCGCTGAAACTGGCGCTCACACGCGCGACTCGACCGTTCCCCAACTGCTCGGTGCGCTCGCGACCGTCGACTTCGAAGTTTGTCTGTTGGGCGCGCGACGAAGCGATAGTCACGATGTTTCCGCGGCGCTCGATGGCGAGCATGTCCGGCGATTCAAGTCGCTGAAGCAGAGTGTCGTAAATCCGCTGGCGTTCGCCGGAAGGCAGGTTGCGGGTCGCGCGGTCAGCGACATCACGCGGGTTGTCGCTGCGGGTCGCGTCGAGCCGGTACGTCCCCGTCAACTGCGCGTCATATCCGCCACTCCCGGTGTTAGTGTTGTTGTATCCGCCGCCGGTCATCGGCGCATTCTGGTTGTTCCAATTCCACGCGACGCTGTAAGCATCGGCCAGCGCGCTTAAGTCGGTTCTCAGTAGCGCCCAAGTGTTCTGTGCGCGCCGCGTTAGCGTGTTGCGGCGCATAAAGGCGTCGATTGACGACGCGCGGCTGAGCACCGTCTCGACATCTGACGCCACTGATGTGCGGCCATTGAAGCGCGTGCGCAATTGATCGGTGGCATTTTCAAAGTCGCGGATGAATTCGTTAATGTTATCCTCCTGGCGCGAACCATCCAGTCGACCGCGGTCGAGCGCCGCGTCAAGGCTCGTGCGGAAAGCATCGGCGCGGGTCTCGACCCGACGGATAACCAGCCCAACTTGTGTGTCAGTCATCCGATATGGCTGCTGCCCGACGACGGGCGCGTTGGGCTGTGTCATGCCGCCGCGGTTGTTCCAATTCCACCTCACGCCGTAAGCACTGGCGAGCGTGTTCAAGTCACCGCGCAACACCGTCCAGTCACTTTGGACGCGTGCGTTCAAGCGTGTGCGTTGGAGGAAGTTGTCAATCTGCGCCGCGCGGTTGAGCACCTCTTCGACATCCGCCACGACCGAGGTGCGATTATCGAATCGGCTCCGCAGTTGATTGGTAGCACTCTCAAACTCCTGAGTGAAATTGTTGATATTGTCCTCGCGGCGAGTGCCGTCAATGCGGCTCTGATCGAGCGAGCTGTCGAGGCCGCTACGAAAGCGATCCGCGTTAACCTCGATTCGGCGGATGATCCGCTCCACCTGTTGATCTGTAAGGCGATATGCCCGCCGCTGGGTCGCTGCCTGCGCTGTCGCGCCGAGGCCGATTATTGCGAAAACCAGCAGCATTGAAATCGTCTGTCTTATCCGATGCATAATCCGTTTCTCCTCTTTAACCGTTAATCGAAAAGTTGTTTTTGAGTTGTGCGCCCAGCTTGATATGTTGGTGGCCGCCGACGAATACCGAAAGCAGTTGTCTCTCAAGCAGAATGTTGATAGGGAGGAATGAACGACTGTTCTGTCGCATTAGGGCAAGACCTTGCAATATGAGCAAGCATTGTGCCGAGCAGCATGATTTGTGCCTCTAACTGACTGACCGCTTTTAGTAACTAACGTTTGTGGGAGAGGATTAGCACTTATCAGATACAACAAACTAACCAATGGGTTGCCAGAATTGGCGACTCGATATTCCAACTTAACGCCCGCCGGCTGTACGAAACCCGTCGTCCGCGTCCGAGTAACATACAACTTAGTGTTCAGATTCCTTACGAACTGTGTTTCCCACTCATCGCCCTTGTTCCAGTCGAAATGCTAGCATCGCATCACGTCCCAGCGTGTTATATTTTCATGTCCGAGGAGGTCATCAAGTCAATGAATCAACCGAATGATAAGGCCGTCATCCATTCCGCAGGTGACGGATTATTTGTCGCAATCACACCGAGCGGCCACGCCCAGGTTCTGGACGCAAACTCCGAACGCGCGAGCGCCGCCTCACCGGTGGAGTTGCTCTTAATGGCACTCGGTGGATGCACCGCTGTCGACGTGATTTCGATTCTGCGTAAGAAGCGCGAACACGTCACTGATTACCGCGTCGAAGTGCGAGGCGAGCGACGCGACGAACTTCCGCGCAAGTTTACACGGATGGAGGTACATCATATCGTGCGTGGTCGTAATGTTTCCACACGCGCCGTCGAGCAGGCCGTCGAACTTTCGGAGACGAAGTATTGCAGCGTCGCAGCGACATTGAGTCCGGGCGTTGACATCGTGACGACCATCGAAGTTCTTGAAGATGACCAACCGGGCCAAAATTGACGGCTCCTAAAGATAGGCCGGGTTGAAAACGCGATTCCCCAAGTAAGCGACAACCATCTGTCTTCTCTTCCCCACAGTTCAGTCAATCACGCGCCTGACGCCCGTAATGCGAATCGACAAGCACCTCACGCTTCGGTGTCACGCGCCCTTCAGAAACCTCTTTCGCCAACTTTGCCATCAAAGACACATGACATCATCCACACATTTGATACTCGCCTCCGCCATGACAATGGCACTGTCACTCGCCTGTCTGCATATCGATCCGCCGCCGTCACCCGTCGGCGCGACGACCCCGGCCTCTCACCTAACGACCGGCATCGCCCCGGCTGAGAGCGTCAATCAGCGTGATGACGCGCTTGCCGGAACGCGCCGCACAGATCAAGCGGGGCGCGGCACTGACGGTCAACTCGCACGGATAAGCGCCGAAGAGCACCAACGCCGCGCCGCGATCTATCACGCCAACCGCGCGTTCGACGAAGCGCGCGGGCACTGGCAAGCGATCCTCACCCGTTACCCGCAGGACTCGAACGTACCCGCCGCGATGTTCGGCATCGGGCGCTCACTCTTTCAGGAGAGACGTTACACGGAGGCGCTGCCCGTGTTCGCCAAACTCGGCGACACGTACCCGCAGGTCGAAGCCGGTCGCGACGGCTATTACTATGTCGCGGCGACGTTGCTGCGGATGGAGCGGGCGGGTGAAGCGGCGGCGCGTTACGGCGAGTATGTCACGAAGTTTCCGGACGGCGAGCGGATCGAGAATGCTTATCTGAATGTGATTGATAGCTTGCGCGAAGCGGGGAAATCTGAGGAAGCTTTGCCGTGGGTCACGCGAACACGCGAGCGTTTCGCGGGCAAGCCGGCGGCGGTGAACGCGCTGTTCGCCCGCCTGCGCCTCGAAGTTGCGCGCAGCGATTGGCCGACGGCATTACGCACCGCCGACGAACTGAGCCGCGCCCCGTTCGCACGCGGAGTTCAAACGACACCGCAGGAACTGACCTACCTGCGAGCTTACTGTTTGGAGCGCGCCGGACAAAAATCCGAGGCCGTGAAAACATATCAATCGATTCCTGACGCCGTGAGTTCTTATTATGGTGGACTCGCCACTGCGCGACTCGATGCCCTCGGCGGTGAAGCGAAACGCAGTGCCGCGGCACGCATGATGAGAGTCCGCGCGGAAGCGTTGCGGATGAAAGCCGATTACCCGACACCGCACCGTGAATCGATTTTACGTGCGGTCTCCGGCCAGTCCGTCGACCCGCGTTTGATGCTCGCGATTATGCGTCAGGAGAGCGGGTTCAATCCGCTCGCCAAGTCGCCGGCGGCGGCCCGCGGCCTGATGCAGTTCACAGCGGACACGGCACAGAAGTACGCCGAACGCGCCAAGCTCAGTAACCTTAAAGAAGATGATTTGTACCGGCCTGAAGTGTCGATTCAATTGGCGGGTGTCTACCTCGGCGAACTGTCCGGCATGTTCCACGGTCTGCCCGAAGCCGTCGCCGCCTCGTACAACGGTGGCGAAGATAACGTCGCGCGCTGGGTCAAACGCGCCGTGCACACCGACCCCGGCATCTTTACGTCGGAAGTAGGATTCACCGAGAGCAAAGACTACGTGATTAAAGTGTTGGCGAATCTGCGCGCCTACCGGCAGCTTTACACCGAAGACCTGCGCCCGCGCCGTTGACGGCGATGTGCCATCAACATATATCCGCTATGACTACGGTTCGGGCGAGAAGCGTTGATCCTCGAACCCCCTCGCATTCTCGCGACGGCGCAACCCTCCCGAATCATGGCGTGGTCGCGGAAAGACGCCGAGCCTCACGAGCGCGTCGTAATACTCGTATCGAACCAACACTTCACCGACCGGACGCGGTTCGAGCGTCAGATCAACCCACGTCACATCATGATTGACAGAGCGACCGATGCCGGTCGCGGCGTAATCGTCGTCGCGGTCTCGCTTGGCCGCGCCCTGCTCCTGACGCTCGCGGCGCTCGATACCATCTGGCGGCGACGAAGCGGGGGCGCTGCTGCTGCTGTTGTCGCGGTTTTCACTCCGACTGCGAGGCGCATCCTCACTGCCACGCCGGGGTGAGGGCGTCACGGGCTGCGGCCTCCAACGGTCCGGCGCCGGACGTTCGCGATAGAAGACCGCGGAGATGACGCCGAGGTCGGACGCGCGTCCGAGTTTCGTGGCGTAAGAATCCTGTTCACTGGTGAAATAGAAACGGCGCGCTCGCGCGGTGCTCATCTGCCAACCGCTGATGGTGATTGTTTGATAAGGCCCGATCACCCACTTGCTCGCGTCCCAACGGGTAGTGCGACGCGCGTCAATGGTGTTCAATCCGTCAACCGACAACGCCACCGCAACACGCACCAGCAGCGGATTCCTGATGCGCAATTCATATTCCGCGCCCTTCATGGCTTCGACATAGCGGCGTCCCCGCGAGTCATACTCTTCGACTGGCCGACCATCAACCAACACGTCCATTTCGAATCGGTCGTACCGGATGGGCGCAACCTCACGGACGTTTCTTTGCACCGGCGCGAGCGGCTCCGCATCGGCATGATGAGCATCGCCCAGATCAGTGACCGCGAACGCGCCAACGGTCATGACAGACGCGGCGATGACAAATGAAGTTAAAGTTTTTCGCATCATCTCAAACACTCCTGTAATTGATTTCGACACCGACGCTTGATGAACGCCCGCCGGACTTCTTTCTTGCGGACTGGTAGGCAGTGTGTGCGACAAAACAATTTAAGGATGGGGTTTCCGAAGTAACTCAAACGTGACGGGTGACCAGATGATTGCGGATTGGTGATTGCGGAATGCGGATTGAAGAAGCAAAAAGCAAAAGAAGCATGTCCTGGTTTTGTAATCCGCAATCCGCAATCCGGATTCCGCAATCAATGAGTCCGACCACCATTTACCTGTCACTGCTGAGTATTGAGGAAGATTCTCGAAGATTGTCGGACGGGCGCTTCCACCAATCGAAAACAATCAAGCCCGTCAACGAAACAATCACCGCCGCCGACAACAGGCAGAACTCGCAGAACTTCCCGATCACAAAAGCTTGAACGAACAGCAGCCACAGCGTCGTCATAAACATCGACGCGACGAGCGCGGCGAGCAGCAGGCGGGCGCGAGCGTAACCGAACGCCGCGAGCGTCGCCAGGCTGAAGGCCGCGAAGTATGCCACCGCACCAAGCGCCGCGAGCGGGATGTCGCCCGGCAACGAGGCGTAAGAACTGGCGAGCACTTCATTGCAGCCGATGGTGACGGTGCAGCGCACGTCACGCCCAGCCATGTGCTCAATGGTCAGATAGATAGAGTCAGCTAACCCGACGAGCGCGAGCAATCCCGCGAACGCATAAATCATCGCACTCCGCTTCGCGCGGGCCTCCGAAATATTTATCACCTCCGGCTCGAACACTTCACTCATCGGTCAAGCTCATTGCTACTGCCCGCCGCCAGTGGCAACGGCGTTTTTAATTCGCTCGCGCAAGTCGTTGACGGTGCTGTAAGCCACTTCACGGCCATTGATCAACAGCGTCGGCGTGCCGCTGATACCGAGCGAGTCGGCGCGCTGCATGTCGGCCCGAACGCGCGCCACCACCTCCGGCGCGTTCATGTCGGTATTAAAGCGTGTGACATCCAGTCCAAGGGAGCGCGCGTATTCAATGAACAGCGGACGCGCGTCTTTGGCGGTGCTCCACGACTTCTGCTTCTCGTAAAGCGCGTCATGCATCTCCCAGAAGCGGTTCTGCCGACCGGCTGCCTCGGCGGCCAGCGCGGCGTTGAAAGCGTGAGCGTGATTAGACAGCGGCAGATGACGGAAGATGACCCGCAGGCGCGAGCCGTTCTCTTCTTCGATGGCCTTGATGATCGGGTGCATGGCCCCACACGGCGGGCACTGAAAATCGCCGAACTCTTCGAGCGTCGCCGTGTTCTCGCCGCTGCTGCCACCCCGCGTCCGAGGTGGCTGTGCGCCGGGCAGCGGTGTGCGTGGAGACGGCGCCGCAGTCGGTCGGGCTGCCGTCGACAGCGGCTCGTCGAGTCGCGCGGTGCGGGCCGTGTCGGTGGATTTCTGGTAGAGGAGCACCGCGCCCAACAGCGCCGCGCCGAGCACCACCGCGATAATCACAAAGGGCAGATATTTATTTGGGCTTGTCGGTTTTCTTGAACTCATCGTTCGTCTGGTGACCTCACAAAGCAGAACCAGCGGATAGTACGGCTTCTCTGTGAAGACCGCGCATCCGCTGCTCGGCTGCAAATTTTAACGCGCAATATGTTTCTTATATTTTCTCCGCCGCGGGAATCCCCAAGCGTACTCAGCATCGATTCAAGGCGGCGGAAGAATTGTACCCGATTCAGCGCCGGGTTCAACCAGCCGCTAGCCGCTTTTTAACGAAGCATATATGTAAACAAGATTGCCGAGACGAGGCCGCTTGCATTGAGAACATACCCACTGTCGATAATCGCGACGCGCACGACACGTGAGTGCATTTATGTTAGAGTGCGCAAACATCAATACTATTTCCTATGAATTCTTGAATGCGAGGCGGATGCGAGCTTAGTCTGTAAACGCCTGCGCGGAAAGTAATACGCAAGCGGGGTGTTAGCACATGAATATTAATGGTTCGATGACGGTGCAGAGTGGGAACGGGGCGGCCTCTCTTTACGACCGCGTCACGCATCTCTATGACCTAACGTTTAAGTTCAACGGCTACGCGCACTCGATGAAACGATACCTCCGGCGCATCGCCACGTTGGACTTACCCGACGATGCCAGGATTCTTGACGCCGGATGCGGCACGGGGCTGTTGACACTCTCGCTGCTGCGCGTGCTCGACCGTCCGGCGCGCATCACGGCGGTCGATCTATCATCACAATCGCTTGTCAAAGCCCAACAAGTCATCCGCGAAACGGCAACCACATGGCCGCACGTTCTCGACTTCACGCAGGCGAACGTCCTGTCGCTTCCGTTTGCTGATGAATCGTTCGATTTAATTATGACGAGCGGCGTGTTGGAGTACGTGCCGCTGAGCGACGGTTTTCGAGAGTTGGCGCGTGTCCTACGGCCCGGCGGTCATATGCTGCACCTGCCGGTGAAGCCCTCGCCGGCCAGTAAATTACTTGAACTCTTGTTCCGCTTCAAAACCCACTCACCGCGCGAAGTCGACCAACACACGCGGCGTCACTTCCACATCATCGAGCGCTACCAATTCCCCCCTCTGCACCCGATTAGCTGGACTAAAACCGCTGTCCTCGCACAGAAAAAGTAATCAGCAGTGAGCAGTCGCTCTGATGCTTTTGGTTTTACTGTCCCCCGGCCCCTGAACCCCCGACCCCTTACTTGCTCACTGCTCATTGCTCTGTTTTCAGCCCTTCGATGACGACGCGCGCGACGGTCGGGATGATGTCGCGCTCTTTGCTTTGATCGGTAGTGAAGATGACGAGGATGAAGCGTGCGCCGTTCGGAAGTTCGATGTAAGCGGCGTCGTGGCGCGTGGTGCTTGTCCATCCGGCTTTCGACCAAAGGCGCGCGCCCGAAGATGTCAGAGCGATGCCGGTGAAGCCATGTGCCTGGTCATCCGGGTCTTCGCTCGTGCCGACGTAATCACGCTTCATTAACTCCAACATCTTCGCGCTGCGGGCGGCGTTCACCGCGCGCCCCTGGATGATCTCCATCATCAACCGCGCGGTCGCGTCGGTCGTCAGCATATTGCGATTCTCGCGCTTCACGCCGAGAAATATTTTCTCGCGCCCGTATGGCCCTTCGCACCACGGCTTCTGATTGACGTTGATTCGAGCATAGCCGAGCGATTGAAAGTAGCGGTTGACGGCGTTGCGCTTCGCGGCCCACTCCTTCATCTGAGTTAACGAGAGTTCCGCACCGTTCGACGTGCCGGTGAGTGCGTCGAGGATGTAGTGCGTCGCATCGTTTGACGAGTCAACGATCATGTCGCGCATCGCACGTTGGAGTTCCACAGTCTCTTTCAACTTCCCGTCTTCAATCCAGCGGTGCGCCGCCGCGAGGTAGAATAATTTCACGACGCTCGCCGGGTAAATCGGCTCTGCGCCGCGAAAGCTCGCCTGCACCGGGCGCTGCGAATCGCGCACATCAATCAGCGTGATTGCCAAATTCTTTTCCTGAAAGTTCTTGGTCGCAAAACGCGTCAATGCCTGTCGCGCCGCATCGTCGACCAGTCTTTGCAATTCAGGCGACGCAGCGAACACCACAGCCCGCGCGGGTAATTGTCCACTTGGATTATTCAATCCGTCGGCGACAACATCAGAACACAAAATTGCGGCGACGATTATCGAGATCAATAGGCGTGTCATTGTCTGACTTCCCTCCTTAGCGTGAATGACTTCAATCATTGAAACTCATCGCAGCAGGTTGATGAAAAAATTTATGACGAGTGAGTTACTGAAGTCGATGAAGAACGCTCCGACGACCGGCACGATGAGAAAACTGCGCGGCGCGGGGGCGAAGCGCGCGGCGAGCGCTTCCATGTTGGCGACAGCGTTCGGCGTGATGCCGAGGCCGAACCCGATGTGCCCGCTCGCCGTCACTGCCGCTTCGTAGTCCCGACCCATCAGCACGAACGTGACGAGCACCGCGTAAAGAATCATGACTATGATTTGGACGAACAGAATAACCAGCATCGGAACCGCCAGCCCCGCCAGTTGCCACAGCTTCAAATCCATCAGCGCGATCACCAGAAAAAGCGCGAGCGCGATGGTGCCCAACGCTTCGACGGCGCGTGCGTCAATTCTCAGCCAGCGGTAACGGTCATCAAAGTTGCGCACCGTGGCGGCGACCATCATCGCTCCGATATAACCGGGCAGTTTGAAAAACTTTCCCACCGCTTCCGGCATCTCCGCGCTCACTGTCGTCAACGCCAAACTGACGAGCGCACCCGCGCCCATCACCGCGAGAATCACCGCGAGGTTCCGCAGCAGATCGTAGCCCGTCAGCGATTGGCCGCCCGCCGCTTGCGCGCGCGCACTGACGCTTCTCAACTCCGCATCTCTTCCCTCTCCTGCTTCATCGGCAATCTCCGCGATGATATTCTCGTTCGCACGCTGAGGCTCACCCGTTGTTCGTTGACTGTGATAAGTCACTCCGCGAGTGTCGTCAGTTGGCTGGTACGATGGAGCGCGCGACACACTATCCGTCTCGCTCACGTTTTCGTGTAGGCTGTGCGGCGGCGCGAGTCGGAACCTCTTAATGAGAAACGTCGCCACCGGATTCCCGACGAGGCTTGACACGAAGATGCCGAACGTCGCGGAAGCAATGATCAGCGCGCCCGCGCCCGCGACGCCCAATTCCTCGAAGTCGCCGGTGAAGGCGAGCCCCGTCGCCGGCCCGCCGGTCAGCGTCAGCGCGCCGCACATAATTCCCAGCGCAAGCGGCGCGCCGAGCGCGACTGCTACACCCATCCCGACAATGTTCTGCACGACCGCCGTCGCCGACGCAATGACCCAGAAGAAGCCCATCCGCCATCCGCCCGCGCGTAACAACGTGAAGGTCGCGCCAAGTCCGATGGTCGTAAAGAACGCAGTTTGCAGCGGCGCGCGCAATGTCGTGTCAAGCGTCACGCCGAGCGTTCCACGCGCGCGAAGTGCGAGCACCAGCAACGCGAACAACAATCCGCCGATGGCCGGCGCCGGAATGCTCGAACGGGATAGGAACTTAAGACGCTGCTGCACCCCGTAGCCAACGAACAGAAAGACCGCCGCCAGCGCCAGCGTCATTATCAGATCAAGCTTCAGCGTCCATAAGCCGTCGGCGTTAATGAACTCCACACAATTCTCCAGAGTAGATGCTAGATGCTAAAAGCAGATGTCAGATGCTGGATGTCAGATGTCAGACAGAAGTTCTCTACTAACATCCAACATCTGACATCCAGCATCTGCTTTTAGCATCTGACATCTATTCTTACTTCGCTTCATGAACCACGCGCCCGTTCATGATCGTTACGCGGACGCGCGTCTTCTCAATCTCGATTGGATTTAACTGGAAGATATCTTGTGACAGGATGACCAGGTCGGCGAGCTTGCCGGGTGCGATGGTTCCCTTTTCCTGATCTGTAAATTCTGCATACGCCGCGCCGACGGTGTAGGCGCGCACAGCTTCTTCGACCGTGATCTTCTGTTCCGGGACCCAACCGTTGGAGTTGCGACCGTCGAGCGTGCGGCGCGTCACCGCCGCGTAGATGCCGAGCAGCGGGTCGAGCGGTGCCACCGACCAGTCGGAGCCGAAGGCGAGCGTTGCGCCTGCATCAATCAGTAAGCGAAATGCGTAAGTACCACGCGCGCGCTCGCTGCCGATACGCTTCTCCGCCCAGCGCCCGTCATCAATCGCGTGGTACGGCTGCATCGAAGCGATGATGCGATGACTCGCGAACCGCTTGATCTCTGCGGAGCGCAAATGTTGCGCGTGCTCGATGCGAAAACGCCGGTCGCGCTCGCCGTTCTCTTTCATCACTCGCTCGAAGAATGAAAGTATTTGGTCATTAGCGCGGTCGCCGATAGCGTGAATCATCACCTGCAAACCTGAGTTGTCGGCGTTGCTGATGCGCTTCTGCATCACGCCTTCGGGGAACATTTCATCGCCGGGAAGGCCGCTCGTCTCCGGCGCATCATTGTACGGCGCAAAGAAAAGCGCGGTCGTCGAGCCGAGGCTGCCGTCGGCGAAACCCTTCAGTCCACCGATGCGCAACATCGCGTCGCCGAACGCGCGCCGGACTCCGACGCGCGCAAGCCGCTCCCACGCCGGAAGAGGCGCGATGGCGTAGATGCGCGTCTTCAATTCACCGCGCGCGTGCAGCGTTTGATAGATGCCGACATCATCGCCCGCCGACATATCCTGCACGCTCGTCACACCGAGTCGCGCCGCGTGTTCGGTCGCCGCGCGCGCCGCCGCCAGTTTCTCTTCAAACGACGCGCCGGGAATTTTACTCGCGACGAAACTCATCGCCGCATCTTTCAAAACTCCGGTCGGCTCGCCGGTCTGCGCATCGCGCACGATCAAGCCGCCCGGCGGGTCTTTGGTCTCGCGCGTCACGCCCGCAAGTTTAAGAGCGGCGCTGTTGGCGAGCGCCATGTGGCCGTCGAGCCGGTTGACGAAGACGGGCGTCTCCGGTGTGAACCGGTCAATCAATTCTTTTGTCGGCAGCGGCGCGCGTCCGTCGGCTGCCGCCGTCCAACGCTCGTGATCCCAATCCCCGCCCGTCACCCAGCGACCGCGCGGCAGTTTATCGGCGAACCGGCGGATGCGCTCCGCGAACTCCTGCGGCGTCCCGGCATCGCGCAAGTCAACGCTTGAAAGTTGAAAGCCGCCTGTCAGGAAATGGACATGCGCGTCGTTGAAGCCGGGCAGCACGAGTGCGTGCTGTGCATCAATCACGCGCGTGCTGCTGCCTGCGAGCCGCTTCATCTCGTTCGTTGAGCCGACCGCGACGATGCGGTTGCCGAGAATCGCAACGGCCTCGACAGCCGGTTGCCGCGCGTCCATCGTGCGCACCGTCGCGTTGATGATGATGAGATCGGCGGTCAATGTCTGTGCCGTTGTCGTGATGACTGAACCGGCGATCAACAAAATTAACGCAAGACGGAGGATGAGAGGTGTTTTTGGCGTCATTGATAAAGTATGCGCTGCCATCTCAGAGGCTGTTCTGCTTCAGCCCGCCGAACGTTTCACTGGTTAGGTTGAAGCTAAGGCTTCTAAAAGTTGATTGAATTTGAATGCCGTAAAGCGTCTTCAGGCTTGTTACTTCAGATCGGGCGCTTAGTGTATCATTGCCACGAACTTCCGTTGAAAACAATCTCGATGAAGCACATCTCCCAAGACACTCTGATCGCCCAACTGCGCGCCGTCGTCACGCGCGAGCAGGTTCTGTGTGAGCCGGAAGAGTTGCTCGTCTACGAGTGCGACGGATTGACGCAGCATAAATTCCCGCCGCGCGCGGTTGTCTTTCCGCGCACGACGGAAGAAGTCGCCGCCGTGATTCGCGTGCTGGCCCGCGAGCGTGTGCCGTTCGCACCGCGCGGCGCGGGCACAGGTCTGTCGGGCGGCGCGCTGGCCGTCAATCACGGCGTCGTCATCGAACTCGCGCGGATGCGTCGGCTGCTTAAAGTTGACGTGGAAAATCGTCTCGCCGTTGTCGAGACAGGGATGGTCAACGCACAACTGTCGCGCGCGGTGCTGCCTTACGGTTTGTATTATGTGCCTGACCCGTCGAGTCAGGCGACTTGCACTATCGGTGGCAACATCGCGGAGAACGCCGGCGGCATCCACTGTCTGAAATACGGGATGACGGTTGACCATGTGACAGCGGCGCGCGTCGTTTTATCGAACGGCGAGATCATCGAACTTGGCAACACCGGCGGAGCGAGAGCGGGCGGCTATGATTTGCTCGGCCTGTTCGTCGGCAGCGAAGGCACGTTCGGCATCGCGACCGAGGCGACGGTGCGTCTGACGCCGATTCCACCGGCGGTGCGGACGCTGCTTGCGGATTTCACCGACGTGGATGATGCGAGCCGCGCCGTCTCCGCGATCATCGCCGAAGGGTTGATCCCGGCGGCGCTGGAGATGGTTGACGGTGCGACGATTCGAGCGGTCGAAGCGAGCGTCTTCGCCGCCGGATTACCGCTTGATGCTGAAGCCGCGTTGCTGGTCGAGCTTGACGGACTCGAAGCCGGACTTGATGACGAAGCGGCGCGTTGCGAAAAGATTTGTCGCGCGAACGGCGCGCGGGGCGTGCGTCACGCGAAGGACGAACACGAGCGCAAGAAATTGTGGGCGGCGCGCAAAGGGGCGTTCGGCGCGATGGGTCGCATTTCTCCCGATTTGATGTTGCAGGATGCGGTCGTGCCCCGCTCGCGCCTGCCGGAAGTGCTCGCCGCAACTTATCGCATCGCGGCGAAATACAATCTGCGCATCGCCAATGTCTTCCACGCCGGCGACGGCAATCTGCATCCGTTTATCTGCTTCGACGCGCGCGACCACGACGAAGTGTTGCGCGTCAAAGAGGCCGGTCGCGAGATGATGGAGACGTGCGTGCAGGCCGGCGGCACGATCACCGGCGAGCACGGCGTTGGGATGGATAAGAGCGATTATCTGCCGATGATCTTTTCGGAAGACGATCTTGACGCGATGCGCCGCGTGCGTGCCGCGTTCGACCCGCTCGGCATCTGCAACCCCGGTAAGATCATTCCCGCGCCGCGCGGTTGTGGCGAAGCACGCGCCGTCGCGATGCAGACCGAAGCGCGCGCACGTTTGAACAAGACCGGATTGATGGATGACTCGAACGGTCATCAGAATGTTTCACCCAACAGCGCACCGCTCCACGAAACCACTGAAGCCTCGCTTGCTGCTGCCGAGTGTCTCAGCACGGACAGAGAGAGAGAAAGGCAGCCGGGTCGAGACGTTCGGATTGATGATGAGGTGCGCGCTCCTTCGCCGACGATTCATCGTTCGCCGTTCAAAGTTGATGCGGCTTCGCAATCGTGCGCACGCATCGTCGGCGCGGCGCATGTGAGCGGACTAAGATCAGCTTCTGACACCATCATCGTCGCACCGGCTTCGGCTGAAGAAGCGTGTGAAGTGTTGCGGCTGGCGTCGAGCGAAGGCTGGTCGGTAGTCCCGGCGGGCGGGCGGACGTGGCTCGACATGAACGGCACAGACGGCACGAGGCGCGGCGGAGATGTGGTCATCACGACCGAGCGGCTGACGCAGATCATTGAGCACGAACCAGCCGACTTGGTGGCGACCGCGCAGGCCGGCGTCACGCTCGCCGACTTTAATCGTGTGACAGCGGATGCCGGCCAGTGGCTGCCGCTCGACCCGCCGGACGACGGGCGCGCGACGATTGGCGGCGTCGCCGCGTGTGGACTCGGCGGCGCACAGAGTTTGGGCTACGGACCGCCGCGCGGCCATGTTCTCGGCATGCGCGTCGCGCTCGCGGATGGGCGCGTGATCAAAGCGGGCGGACGCGTCGTCAAGAACGTCGCCGGCTATGACATGTGCAAGCTCTTCGTTGGCAGCCGCGGCTCGCTCGGCGTGATTCTTGAACTGACACTTAAGCTGCGTCCACGCCCGGCGCGCGAAGCATGCGTTGTGGCGCGCGCCGCTGATTACGAATCGCTGCTGACCGCCGCGCGCGCTGTCATCGCATCAGAACTGCTGCCCGTCGCCGTCGAGCTTCTTTCGCCGCGCATGGCGGCGGCAGTCGGTGTGACCGGCGACGAACACGAACACGCGCTGCTGATTCGATTTGCGGGCGCAGAGCGCACCGTCGATTATCAGATCGCGCGGGTGCATCAACTATGCGATGTTCCGAGCACTCATGTCGAAGCTATCGACAACGACGCTCATCTTTGGAAAAATCTGGCCGCCCTGCCTCTCAATCAAAAGTCATTTTTAACTTGGCGCGCGAGTATCCGACCGAGTGAATTGGGCACGATACTCAATAAGATTCACATCGGTGAAAATGGATTGCGGCGCGGTACGGCGCTGTGGCAGGTTGGCATCGGCGACGGGCGTCTGCGCGTTATTGAATGCGATGAAACGAAGCTGGCTGAAAGTATCTCGTTCATTAAGAACTTAAGCTCAACCATCAAAGAAAGCGGCGGATCATTAATCGTCGAGAACGCCCCGTCTGCGATCAAAGAAGCGTTCGACGCGAGCGGCGCAGGCGGCGGGACTGCTGAGTTGATGCAGCGCATTAAGCATCAACTCGACCCACAGAATTTATTCAGCCCTGATGCATGAGATGCCTGAAACAACACTCCAACTCGCCAACGCTCTCGCGACCGAAGAAGGCAAGCTGCTCGCGTGCATTCACTGCGGACTGTGCCTCGAAGCGTGTCCGACATACATTCACACCGGCGATGAGAACGACAGTCCGCGCGGGCGCATTTATCTGATGCGCGCCGTCGAAGAGAACCGGCTCAGTCTGTCTTCCAATTCATTCACGACTCATATTGACCGCTGCCTCGGTTGTCGCGCGTGCGAAAGCGCGTGCCCCGCCGGCGTGCAATACGGCCAACTGCTCGAAGCCGCGCGTTCCGACATCGCCAACGGCGGAGAAAGGAAAGGTCTCACCGGCAGATTGACTCACTTCGTACTGCGCCGTGTGTGGCTGCACCCGTCGCGGTTGCGTCTGGCATTCGCCATGTCGCGGCTGATGCGTGACGCGCGTGTGCCGCGTCTGCTGCTGAAGACAAAGCTCACCCGACTCATCTCGCCGCGTCTGGAATTCGCGCTCGCACTGCTGGACGGTTCTTCGCCGATCAAATTAGAGGACGAGCACGCGACGACACGCACGAAGGCTGCCGATGAATTGCCACTTGGCGGCGCGACGGAGCGTGCGGCGCTCTTCACCGGATGCGTAATGGAAGGACTGTTCGCGCGCGTCAACCGTGCGACGGCGCGCGTGCTCGAAATGAACGGGTGCCGTACGAGCGCGCCCGCCGGTCAGGTCTGTTGCGGCGCGTTGCACGCCCACGCCGGCGACCTCGAGGGGACGCGCCAACTGGCGCGACAGAACGTCGATGCATTTGAAGATGACGCGACTGCGCCCATCATCACTAACGCCGGCGGGTGCGGTGCGATGCTCGCTTCATACGGCCACATTCTGGAACACGACGAGAAGTACGCGGCGCGGGCACGAGCTTTGAGCGCGCGGGTGCGCGACGTAAGTCAGCAATTGGAAGTGACGGGGGCGCGTCAAGGCGCGGAGGTGGACACAGGGTGCACGACCTACGACGCTTCTTGTCACTTGCTGCACGGGCAGCATGCAAGCACAGCGCCGCTCAAGATGTTGCGCGCGGTGACGGGGCTGGAGTTTAAGCCGCTCGACGGCAGCGACGTATGCTGCGGCGGCGCGGGCGTCTATAACCTGCTTGAGCCGGAGATGTCAGCGAAAGTGCTCGGCGAAAAGCTGCTACACATTAAAGAGACGGGAGCGGAAACGTTAACGACCGGCAACCCCGGTTGTCACATGCAGATCAGCGCGGGCGCGCGACTCACCGGACTTCCGTTGCGAGTGTGTCATCCGGTCGAGTTGCTCGATGAGTCGTACCGGCGGGCAGGATTTTACGGCGCATCAACGAATCATCTCAGTGAATCATAAGCTTTCTCCTTATCCTTCACGATAACGACGGCAAAGGTCGCGTGTCGCTTCCGGCCAATCCGGATAATGAAAAATGAAGCCGCTCTCCAACAGCTTACGCGCAACTACGCGACGACTTTTTAGAATCAACTCTGTTTCAGTTCTTAAAAAGATCGCTCCTATTTCCAGCATCCATCTTGTTGCCGGTAGACCCAGAGTAATGTTCCATGCCTCCCTCAAAGCGCGCATGAAATCGGCGTTCGGCAGTGGATTCGGAGCGGCGAGATTCACCGCTCCCGCTAAATCATCATGTTCAATCAGCCAATAGACCGCCCGCAAGAAGTCTCTGTAATGAATCCATGACACGTACTGCCGACCGTTTCCGGAATACCCTCCGAGGCCGTAGCGCACAAGACGGAGCAGCGTATCAAAGATGCCCCCGTCATCAGGACTCATCACCATTGCCGAACGCATCTTCACCTTGCGCGTGTGCGGCACGTCTGCCTCATCAACGGCTTGCTCCCATGATGTCGCCACGTCAATACTGAAACGCCATGTTTCGGGCACGTCAACCTCTGTTCCGCCCAGCGTTCCGTTAACCTCGTCGTTGGCAGCGTCGAAGCGGTGTGCGTAAATGGTGGTCGTGCTCATCTGTAGCCAGACACGCGGCGGGCGAATCGCGCGTTTGATCGCCTCACCCACCAGTTGGGTTGAGCGGATGCGCGATTCTTTGATGAGCCGGCGATTCTCCCGATTATAACGACAATTGACGCTGCGACCGGCGAGATTAATCACGGCATCCGCTCCTTCCAACTCCGCCGTCCAAGCGCCGATGGTTTCCGCATCCCAGATCACCGTCCGCCATGTCGCGTTATTTGGCCGACGACTGAGAACCACCACCTCATGCCCGTCCGCTTCAAAGGCACGCGCCAAAATCGTACCTACTTGTCCGGTGCCGCCAGGAATTAATATTTTCATGCTCGCGCCGTTGCTCCTTTTATGTCAGCGGTTCAAATACTCACGCGAAGCAGTGATCAATATGTGTGCCGTGAAGTGAAGATCAAAGAGTAGGGGCCTAACCGGATTGATAGATTTGAGATTCGCTTCGTATGATGCGAATACTTGAGGGCTGATTCGCAGAACGCCACATTACAGACGCTACCGGGAATAAGATTTCCGCTAAGATTTTTGCGTTGCTTCCTTGCGCTGAAACCGGCGAAGTTCGAAGGTGTTGCGGTCTGTGAAAATGTTGACTTCCGCGCCTTTTCTTCTGGAACCACATACAGAAGCCAGTCGTAGATTCATCATGTTACGGAAATAATAAAACAATTTACTGGGGTTGAAAGATGACAACGTTGATTTTCGTCCATGAGATGCTGACGTAATCATGTTGTCTTTGCGCTTCAAGAATTCGGAGGAGACTCGTATGCAACTCGTTACCTCAATTTTCGTTGCTGTTGGATTGTTCTGCACGACCGCCGCAGCGCAGTCACAAAGCCCTCGATCATCTGCATCACAGCAGATGTTTGATGAACTTGCCGTCAAGGATGGCGAACTTTTTGGCGCTGTTTTCAACAATTGCAATCCTGACAAACTCAAAGAATTGCTCACCGAAGATTTCGAGTTTTATCACGATAAATTCGGACAGATTGCGAAATCCGGGGCGGAGTTTGTCGAAGCAATCAGAGGAATGTGCGAGAGACAAAAGAAAGGCACAGATTACCGGGCGAGAAGAGAGCTCGTCAAAAGCAGCGTGCAGGTTTATCCGCTCAACAATTACGGAGCGATCCAAACGGGCGCGCATCGTTTCTATAAACTGACGGAAGGTAAGAAAGACGAGTTGACGGAGACTGCCGTATTCACCCATCTTTGGAAGAGAGATAACGGCCAATGGAAGCTTGCACGAGTGTTGAGTTATGACCATCGAGACCCCAAGGGCGTTGCTCTCGCGGACAAGGTCGGCACGAAACCTTAGTATCAAAGTTAGTCGTGATCTCTGACGTTCAATCATAGTTATATCCGACTGGAGGTTCTTCGATGTATTGTCCAAAATGCGGTCAGCAACAAGTCTCTGATGAGACGAGATTCTGTTCGCGGTGTGGTCTTCCGATCAATGTGCTGGCAGAGTGGCTGGCGGGCGGCGGGGTGCTTGCCGTGCGCGAAGAAGAAGCACCGTTAGCATTAGCTTCACCCCGGCGCAAAGGGATCAATCGCGGAGCAAAGTTGGTGTTTTTGAGCGTTGTGCTGTTGCCTATTTTTTTGGGGTTAAGTTTTCTGGTTAATGGGCCGGTCCCTTTATTTGTCCCGTTCACCGTTTTTCTCGCGGGTCTTTCACTGATGCTTTACTCCCGCATCTTTGGCGAAGAGGTTGCACCCGTCAAAAGTCTCCAGGCTCAGCCATCCGGATTAAGGGCAAAGTTACGCAGCACCGCTTTACCGCCGGCATTTAGCATTGGGATGAAGGGTGTTAGTGAGCAGCCGGTGAGGACCGCAGAATTAGTTAAGCCGCCGAGTGTCACGGAACACACGACCAAATTGCTAGATACCAGACATTACCCGGAATAAGGTTTGAGAGTCGTTTTTCCGAGGTTTTCGTGTCTGAATCGTTATTCTCGATAACGTTTAATGATTAAAGCACCTTGACCTATCTCGCTTCATCTCGGCCAATCCTATTCCACTCTAAACGCCATCCGTCCGCCCACCATCGTCAACCGCACACGCCCCTCATCGTCAAACGCGACCAGATCAGCGCGCTTCCCTTCTTCGATTGAGCCGCAGGAATCATTCGCACCGAGCAGGCACGCCGGTGTCGACGCCGCCATCCGTGCAACATCATGCGCGGACGCGCCGAGCGATAACATCATCCGCACGCAGTCAAGCATCGTCACGACGGAGCCGGCAATAGAGCCGCGCTCGTTTTGCGTCCGCCCATTAACGACCGCGATCTTCTCGTTCCAGATATGATACTCGCCGTCGCCGAGACCGGTCGGCGCAATTGAGTCGCTGATGAGTGCGATGCGCTCCGCCGTCTTGCAACGCAGAATCAATTTCAGAATCAGCGGGTCGGAATGCACACCGTCGGCGATCACGTCGCATGTCACATCATCGCGCACCAGTCCCCACCCGACGGGGCCGGGCGCGCGATGGTTGAGTGGCAGCATCGCGTTCATAAAGTGCGTCATGTGGCGCGCGCCAGCAGCCGCCGCCGCGTCGAGCGTTGCGACATTCGCGCGCGTGTGACCGATGGAGACGACCCAGCCGCGCGCCGCGAGTTCGCGCACTAATTCGATTCCGCCATCAATCTCCGGCGCGAGGGTAATCATGTGCGCCGCGCCTTCGTGTGTGACTTTCGTGAGCGTGTCGAGTTCGGAAGCATTCGAGTAGCTGCGGAAGTAAGGGGTGCGAAGCGCGCCGCATTGGGCGATGTTGACGAACGGGCCTTCGTAGTGGATGCCGAGGGCGCGCGCCGCTGCCGGTCGCTCGTCTTGTTCATTCATCAACTGTGTGACCGCTTGCGCCGCGCGTGAATAATTTTCATCAGCCCCCGGCACCAGCGTCGGCAGCCACGCGGTGACGCCGCAACTCGCGAGAAACTTCGAGACGTGGTGCAGATCGTCGGCTGATGCCTCCATCGTATCGATGCCCGCCGCGCCGTGATTGTGAACATCAATGAAGCCGGGGAAGATCGTCAGGCCGACCAGGTCAAGCGTCGCGCCGGCGTGCGCCGATGAAGCGTCCGCCCCGCGCAACACTCGCGCGATGTGCTTGCCTTCGACAAGCAGCGACACGTCCGGTTCGATTCCCTGTGATAGCACGATGCGCGCCCCGCGCAGCAGCAGTCTTTGGTTGTTCGAGATGTGATCGGTCATATGGAATCCGGTATCCGAATCTTTTCGAGTCGTTTATTTCAAAGCTGAAGTTCTTTGCCGGATCATATCATCACTATCGTCATCGGTCTTGCGGCGTATCGGTTGTGACGGAGGCTTCTTCTTTGATTGACAGGAATGTCTATTTAACTTTGACGGCGCAGTCTTTGAGTGTGTCGTTGGCAAAGCAGAACTGCGTTTTGCCGTCCTCATTTTTCAAGCCAAAACCGAAAGTCTCCCGACTTGGCGGCACGCTTTTCGTGTAGTTGTATTTTACGTTGCAACTATCTTCGCTCGTCGTCGCGCCCGTGTCGTAAGCGAACGTGATGCGCGAGCCTTCGACCACGGCGCGTCCGGCCTTCGAGGTTTTAATTCTGGTGGTGCAGCCGTAATTCGATTGCTGAAGGACAAAACTGTAAACCACGCGTCCGTCCGGTCGAAAGTCGAATTCGGCAATCATTGCGTTGCCGTCGCCGATTCGGCCTGTGTTTCGATCAACTCCGACAATCGAATTGCCATGCAAAACCTGCCACTTGCCGGCGAGTCCGGCCAGGTTCGCGCCGAGGCTGTTCGTGGAATCAGACGCATCGTTGACAGCACTTTGTTGATCACGCGACCGGCGATAAATCGCCAACAGCAATCGGTTCAGTCCGTCGCGACTGTCGCTTTCAAATATTTCAAGCAACTTTTGCTGTATCTGCGGTTGGACTTCCTGTCTTTTCTCGGCGCTCGCATGTGCCAGATTCTGATCGAAAGCGAGAGTGTCTTT
>JALZJL010000190.1 GCA_030859785.1 Acidobacteriota bacterium | reverse complement strand
GTTGCTCTCCGCTCTGGTGGCGTCACTGCCCGTCGTCGTGTTGCTCGGGCTGCTCGCCTTCTTCCACGTCAAAGCGCACATCGCGGCACTCGCCGGTCTCGCCGCGTCGATGCTGATTGCCATCCTCGTCTACGGCATGCCGTCATCACTCGCCTTCGCCTCTGCTGCCAACGGCGCAGCCTTCGGTCTCTTCCCCATCGGCTGGATTGTCTTGTGCGCCATCTTCGTCTACGACATCACGGTTGAGACCGGCAAGTTTGAGATTGTCAAAGAGACGATTGCCGGGTTGTCGGATGACCGGCGCATCCAAGCTCTCTTGATCGCCTTCAGCTTCGGCGCGTTTATCGAAGGGGCTGCCGGCTTCGGCACGCCCGTCGCCATCTCCGCCGCGATGCTGATCGGATTGGGATTCAAGCCGTTGCAGGCTGCCGGCATCGCGCTCATCGGCAACACCGCGCCCGTCGCCTACGGCGCTCTGGGAACTCCGATCATCGCACTGGCGAGGGTCACGGGCTTGCCCTTAGAAGACCTGAGCGCGATGGTCGGAAGGCAACTCCCATTCTTTTCAGTGATTGTGCCGTTCTGGTTGGTCTGGGCGATGGCGGGGTGGAGGGGGATGAGGGAGGTGTGGCCGGCATGCCTGGCGTCAGGACTGAGTTTTGCGATTGTGCAATTCCTAGTGAGCAATTATCACGGCCCCTGGATAGTCGACATCGCGGGCGCCGTCGTTTCGATCTCTTCGCTGGTGCTGCTCTTGAAGTTCTGGCGGCCACGTCACATCTGGCGCTTTAGTGACGAGCACGCGGGTCATCCATCATCCGCAGAGGCGGGTCATGCCGATGACCTCGTGGTCAGTGCGGACACTACCACCACTACCGCGAAGACGCAACCCAGCACACGCGAAGCCTTGATCGCATGGATGCCCTGGATCATTCTGTCTGTGCTGGTGTTCCTGTGGGGCTTGCCGCAAATTAAGACGCTCCTCAACAACATCTCAGTTGTCGAAGTGCCGGTGCCGTATCTCGACAAGCTAATCTTCCGCGCTCCTCCCGTCGTGCCGCAGCCGAAAGCAGAGGAGGCGGTCTTCGTCTTCAACTGGCTCTCGGCGACGGGAACCGGACTGCTGCTGACTGGGATCATTTCGGGCCTCTTGCTGGGGTTGAGTCCAACAAGACTGGTGCGCATCTTCGCCGGCACGTTCTGGCGCGTGAGGTGGTCGCTCCTAACCATCGCCGCGATGTTGGCGCTCGGCTTCAACACGCGCTATGGGGGGCTGGACGCGACGATGGGGTTGGCGTTTGCGAGCACAGGCTTTCTTTTTCCATTCTTTTCTCCGCTGCTGGGCTGGTTGGGCGTCGCATTGACGGGCAGCGACACCTCGTCGAATGTGCTGTTCGGAAATTTGCAACAGATCACGGCACAGCAGGTCGGTATATCGCCGATCCTGGCGGCGGCGGCGAACAGTTCGGGTGGAGTGATGGGTAAGATGATCGACGCGCAGTCAATCGTCGTGGCAGGAGTGGCGACGGGTCAGGAGGGCGGCGAAGGGGAAATATTGCGCTACGTATTTTTCCACTCGGTGGCTCTCGCATTGCTCGTCGGACTTTTGGTCTTTGTGCAGGCCTACGTCTTCCCAGGCATCGTGCCTTGAACGTAATACGATAGGTCCGTTTTTCTTTACTGAGAGGGGTGGAAAAAAATGAGTACAGGTGTGCAACCGACAGACGGCGTTCAACTTACAGATGAGGTGCCTTCTGACCTGAGCGATGTGGTGAGTTCGGAGGCGCTCAGCTTCGTCGCGCAACTCCATCGTAAGTTCAACTCGAAGCGAGAAGAGTTACTCGAGCGACGTGCCGGACGGCAAGAGGAGTTTGACCGCGGCGTGCTGCCTGACTTCCTGCCGGAGACAGAAGATGTGCGCGAAGGGGATTGGCGGGTCGCGCCGGTTCCTATTGACCTCGAACAGCGGTGGGTGGAGATCACTGGGCCGGTCGAGCGTAAGATGATGATCAACGCCCTCAACTCCGGTGCGAATGGCTTCATGGCGGATTTCGAAGATTCACTTTCGCCCACCTGGGAGAACGTCGTGCGCGGGCAGCAGAATCTCCGGGACGCCGTGCGCCGACAAATAGAATTCACCAGTCCGGACGGCAAATCGTATCAATTGAAAAAAGAGACTGCGACACTGATGGTGCGACCGCGCGGCTGGCACCTCACGGAGAAGCATTGCACCGTCGACGGCGCGCCAGTGTCGGCGAGCCTCTTCGACTTCGGGCTGTACTTCTTTCACAACGCGCGGGAAACAATCGACCGGGGCACGGGGCCGTACTTTTACCTGCCGAAGATGGAGAGTCACTCGGAAGCGAGACTCTGGAACGACGTCTTCAACGACGCGCAGCAGCGACTTGGAATACCGCGCGGGACGATACGGGCCACCGTGCTCATTGAAACTCTCCCGGCGGCGTTTGAGATGGACGAAATACTATATGAACTGCGGCAGCACATCGCGGCATTAAACGCGGGCCGGTGGGATTATATCTTCAGCTTTATCAAGAAGCGGCGGAGCGAGCCGGGATTCGTCCTACCCGACCGCTCGCAGTTAACGATGACGGTACCGTTCATGCGCGCCTACACGGAACTCTTAGTCAAGACGTGTCATCGGAGAGGCGCGCACGCCATCGGGGGGATGGCTGCCTTCATCCCGAGCCGCAGAGATGTGGAGATCAACGAGCGGGCGCTCGCCGCCGTTCGATCCGACAAAGAGCGTGAAGTGAGCGATGGGTTTGAGGGTACATGGGTGGCACATCCCGACCTTGTTCCCGTGGCAATGGAAGTCTTCCAAAGCCAATTAGGCGAGAGATTCCACCAGAAAGAACGGTTGCGCGAAGAGGTCGAGGTAGATGCGCGGGAACTGCTCGACCCGGCGGTGTCGGGGGGACGCGTGACGGAGGCGGGTGTGCGCAACAACGTGAGCGTGGGGCTGCAATATCTGAACTCGTGGCTGATGGGCAGCGGCGCGGCGGCCATCTCCAACTTGATGGAAGACGTCGCGACCGCCGAAATCTCACGCGCGCAACTATGGCAGTGGGTACGCGCAGGCGTCAGTCTCGACGATGGGCGCGCAGTGACCAAAGAGCTGTATGAGCAGATCAGAGAGGAAGAGCTTGCCAAGCTCGGAGGGAAAGAAGTGGGACGCGTCGGTGAGGCGGCGGAGGTTCTGGATGAATTGGTTCTCGGTGATGAGTTCACGGAGTTTCTGACCTTCATTGCCTACAAGTATCTATAATACCGTGTCCCCAGCGAGCCTAAGCGATGAGCACATGAAGGCTGAATTCATAGACGCCCTCCGCCGCGCCGTCGGTGACAACGGGCTGCTGGTCGAACCGGAGCAACTTCGTACCTACGAGTGCGACGGGTTGACCAACTTCCGTGTTGTACCTGCAGCGGTCGTGCTGCCTTCCGACGCTACGCAGGTTCAGGAGGTCGTGCGGCTGTGTCATCGCGGGCGTGTGCCATTCGTCGCGCGCGGGTCTGGCACGGGCTTGAGCGGCGGCGCTCTGCCAATCGAAGGCGGCATCGTGATAAGTCTCGCGCGTCTCAACCGCATCCTCGAAGTTGACTTCGAGAACGCGCGCGTCACGGTCGAGCCGGGCGTCATCAACGCGCAGGTGACGCAGAGGGTTGCGACCCGCGGCTACTTCTTCGCGCCCGATCCTTCGTCGCAGCAGGTTTGCACCGTCGGCGGCAACGTCGCCGAAAATTCCGGCGGCGCGCACTGCCTCAAGTACGGCTTCACTGTCACACACGTCTTGGGTTTGGAGGTCATCCTACCCGACGGGTCGCTCGTCCATCTCGGCGACAAGACTCTCGACCGGCCCGGATATGACCTAACGGGCGTCTTCGTCGGTTCCGAGGGAACACTCGGCATCGCGACCAAGATCATCCTGCGTGTCGTCAAGCGTCCCGAAGCGATCAAGACTTTAATTGCCGCGTTTAATTCGACGGACGACGCGGGCGAGGCGGTCAGCCGCATCATTGCCGAGGGCATCGTCCCTGCCGCAGTCGAGATGATGGACCGTCTAGCGCTCGAAGCGGCGGAGGCGGCGGTGCATGCCGGCTATCCTGTCTGCGAAGCGCTATTGCTCGTCGAGCTTGACGGCCCGGCGGCGGAAGTTGCGCCTTTGATGGAACGAGTCAAGGAACTCTGCGCGTCATGCGGTGCTTGGGAGATGCGGCTGGCTGAGACCGATGAGGAGCGGGCGCTCGTCTGGAAGGGGCGCAAGGCGGCGTTCGCCGCGATGGGACGCGTCTCGCCGAACTACATCGTGCAGGACGGCGTCATCCCACGCACCGCCCTTTCGCGCGTGCTGCGCGACATCGAGCGTTTGAGCCGCAAGGCGGGCCTGCGCGTCGCCAACGTTTTCCACGCGGGCGACGGCAACCTGCATCCACTGGTGCTTTACGACCGCAAGGTTGAAGGGCAGGAGCACCGCGCGGAAGAACTTGCCTTCAACATCCTGAAGCTATGCGTTGACGCCGGCGGCTCGATCACAGGCGAGCACGGCGTGGGGCGAGAGAAGAGGGATTTTATGCCGACGATGTATGCGGAGCCCGACCTTGAGACGATGCAGCTTGTGCGCCACGCCTTCGACCCCGAAGGGCTGGCAAATCCCGAAAAAATCTTTCCGCGACCGAGGCTCTGCGCCGAGAAGCCGGGGCCTTACCAGCCGCACCCGCTGGAAGTTGCCGGCGTCGCTGAACTCTTCTGACCGACGCGATGAGCGCACACACTCAAACTCAGTGGGAGGGGCTCGGGGCCATCGCCGGAGCCGAACACGTACGCCCGGCTTCAACGTCCGACGCGGTGGATGGCGTCGAGCCGCGAGTGATAGTCGAACCGGCGAGCACCGCGGAGTTAGCGCGCGTGCTCTCATACGCCGGGGAGCGGGGACTGAGTGTAGTCCCGCGCGGAGGAGGAACGAAACTTAGTTGGGGGAACGCGCCGCGCACAGTTGATTTCGTGCTCTCTGTCAGACGGCTCGACAGCGTAATCGAACATGCATGGGGCGACATGACGGCGACAGTCGGGGCGGGCTGCACGATCAACCATTTTCAGTCCGTCCTGGCCGAACATGGGCAGCGCCTCGCTATCGATTCGTTGTGGCCAGCGCGCGCAACGGTCGGCGGGATTCTGGCGACGAACGACAGCGGTGCGTTGCGCATGGCCTTCGGCTCGCTCCGTGACCAAGTCATCGGCGTCACCGTCGCCCTCGCCGACGGCACGGTCGCGAAGAGCGGCGGGCGCGTCGTCAAAAACGTCGCGGGCTACGACCTGCCGAAGTTGCTGACCGGCTCGCTGGGGACGCTCGGTGTCATCTGCGAAGCCACCTTCCGGCTGTACCCTGTGCCGCGCGAAGAGCGCACGCTCTCTTTCAGCGCGCCGGCGGTTGGTGTGATGAACCGCTTCGTGCTCGCCCTTCTGGACTCGCCGCTCGTCGTTACGGGCTTGCAAGTTTGTGCGGAGGAACGCACCCCAGCACCTATCATTAATGTGCGATTGGAAGGCGCGCGGGCGGCGAATGAATCGCAAGAGTGCCGACTTGTTGAACTGGGCAGAGATGCCGGCGTCAGGCGTGTGGATGCGTCGTCGCGCCTCTGGGAAGCGAGGGAACGGGTATGGCAGGGAGAGACGCCGGCACTCGTCTGTAAATTCAGCGTGCTGCCGACGGGCCTGGGCGGCTTCTGCGATCTGACGAGTGAGGTCGCGTCGTCGCTCTCGCTGGAGTGGAGTATCGTGGCGCAGGCTTTAGGCGTCGGTTTGCTGAGGCTTGAAGGCGGAGACGAAGAGCAGTTGGTTACCGCCATCAAACGTTTGCGGAGTGATGTCGAGAAGATGCAAGGCTCGCTCGTTGTGCTGCACTGCCCGCCCGCGGTGAAAGCGCGCGTTGACGTGTGGGGTGAAGTGGGCGATGCACTGCCGTTGATGCGCCGCGTTAAGGCGCAGTTCGACCCCGCCGGGATGCTTAATCCGGGACGATTCGTCGGAGGGATTTGATGGGCGAACATGTGGTCAATGCGAGGCCCGCGGTGGAAGTGGAGCGCACTGTGATGAGCGCTTTCGACGAGCACCGTCCTCCGTCCGTTGAGTTGATCGAAGACTGTGTGCACTGCGGCTTCTGCCTGCCGACTTGCCCCACCTACGCGCTCTGGGGCGAGGAGATGGACAGCCCTCGCGGTCGCATCTATCTGATGAAGCTCGGCCTCGAAGGCGATGCTGCGATGACAAATACATACGTCGGGCACTTCGATAAGTGTCTCGGGTGCATGGCGTGTCTAACGGCGTGCCCGTCGGGCGTGCAATACGACAAACTGATCGAAGCGACGCGCGCGCAGATTGAAAGACATTACACACGCTCGCTCACCGACAGGCTGTTTCGCCGGATGCTGTTCGAGTTGTTCCCACATCCGTCCAGATTGCGTTTGATGGCGGCACCGCTCTGGCTCTACCAGCGCACGGGGATGCAACGCCTGCTCCGGCGCACCGGTTTGCTGAAGCTGATGCCCGAAAGACTCAGAGCGATGGAGAGCGTTTTGCCGCTCGTCTCACTCGGCGCATTGCACTCAAAACTACCGGTGACATTAGCGGCGGTCGGCCCCGCGCGCCGCCGCGTGGGGCTACTCACCGGCTGCGTGCAGCGGGTCTTCTTTAGCGAGGTCAACCAAGCGACGGCGCGCGTGTTGGCGGCTGAAGGATGCGAAGTCGTCATCCCGCGCGAACAGGCTTGCTGCGGCGCGCTGATGGTTCACGCGGGCCAGGAGGAACTGGCGCTCGCGCTCGCCCGCCGTTTGATTGACACGTTTGAGCAGGCCGAAGTTGACACAGTCGTCATCAACGCCGCGGGCTGCGGCTCGACGATGAAAGAGTACGGGCACCTGCTGCGCGACGACCCGGCGTATGCCGGACGGGCGAAGGCCTTTGCCGCGAAGTGTCGAGACGTGTCGGAAATCCTCGTCGAACTGGGGCCGCGCGCGACGCGTCACCCAGTCCGCCTGCGTGTGGCCTATCACGACGCCTGTCACCTGCAACACGCGCAGGGCGTCCGCGCAGAGCCGCGCGAAGTGCTCAGAACGATCCCCGGGCTAGAGGTGCTCGAAGTCCCCGAGGCGGCGATTTGCTGCGGCTCCGCGGGCATCTACAACATCGTCGAACCGGAAGCGGCCCGGGAGTTGGGCGAGCGCAAAGTACGGAACGTGCTGGAGACGAACCCGCAGGCCGTGGTTTCGAGTAACCCCGGTTGCCTGCTGCAAATCGCGAGCGGTCTGGAACGCGCTGGGCACCCGCTCCCAACGATGCACATGGTTGAAATTCTTGACGCGTCGATCCGAGAAATCGAGGCGGAAGTCTTGCTGCAAAGGCGATAGTTCGGGGCATTGGTGTTAAGGGCAAGGGTGGTCGAAAAAGGATATTCCAGCGGGAGCAGAGATCACGATCAATTACGGGCGCGCGTATTCCGAGGATCACATCCTGCCGGTGGGGTGTAGATGCGTGAGGTGTCTGACGAACCACAACCGGAAACCATCTAAGCACCACTCTGATAGGAAACATCCTCAAATTTTATGAGCACCCAAACAAACTCAAAATTGGTTCCGAGCCGCCGGCTGCTTGATGCCGCACGGAATGCGAATCGCGCCGTCGCGGCCCTGAATTTTTATAACGCCGAGACTTTGCGCGCACATATCGGCGCGGCGAATGCGGCGAACGCATCCATCATTTTGCAGACGACTGAATCAACGATTAATTATCTGGGCGTCGGGATGGCGGTCGGGATGGCGCGTGCGGCGGCAGAGGAAGTCGATCAACCAATCGCTTTGCATCTCGACCACGGCGGGAGTTACGACTTAGCCGCGCGCTGCCTTGATGCCGGGTACACGTCAATCATGATTGACGGTTCGAGATTGCCGTTCGAGGAGAATTGCGCTCTCACACGCCGTGTCGTTGAACTGGCGCACACTCACGGCGTTTCAGTCGAAGGCGAGTTGGGACACGTCGCACATAACGACGATGCGGGTGACATTACGCGTTTCTATACCAGAGCGGAAGACGCGGCGCGCTTTGTGCGTGAAACGGAGGTGGATGCCTTAGCTGTTGCCATTGGCACCGCACATGGATTTTACAAGGGTGAGGTGCGGCTTGATTTCGACCGCCTTCGTGAGATACGCGATTCAATCGGCGAGACCACGCTTGTTTTGCACGGCGGGTCGGGTGTACCCGACGAACTTCTGCGGCGTGCGATTGAAAATGGAATCGCCAAAATCAACTTCGGCACAGAACTTAAAAACGCTTTTACGCGCGCGGTGAAACATTCACTCGCAAACAGTGACGAGATAGATTTACGAAAGACATTTGCGCCCGCCATCCGTGCCGTTCAAGATGTCTCTGCAGCCAAGATTCGGGTTTGCGGGTGGAGCGATGAACGGTGATTATTTGTATCAGCCTGAATCCGGCGATTGATCGTCGGCTGCATGTCGGGCAATTAGAAATTGGACGTGTCAACCGCGCCCACTTCGCTCGTCCGGCACCCGGCGGTAAAGCGACGCATGTCGCCATGACGGCACAAAGACTTGGTGCCGATGTGACATGGGTCGGATTGGCGGGAGGGGCGACGGGCGATGAATGTGCGCGTGGCCTCGCGTCGCTCGGCATCCCATCGGTCATCGTCAAGACGGGGAGCGCGACGCGGGTTAATTTGGAGATTATTGACAGGGAAGGCACGATCACCGAAATACTCGAACCCGGTGGAGTTATTAAGCCGGAAGAGCTTGATGAAATGTTCATAGTCTGTCATCAACTTTTCGCGCGACATGAAAACAACGCGCAAGTCGTGCTGGCGGGAAGTCTGCCACCGAGCGTCCCCAGTAATTTTTACTTCAGACTCGCGCGTGAAGCGCACGCCTATTCGTGTCGCGTGTTGCTCGACACGAGCGGCGAAGCACTTGTTGCAGGACTGGAAGCATCACCTGATTTCGTTAAACCCAATCGTGATGAAGCGGAATGGATGCTCGGTCGTCCGGTACGCGATGAGCAAGCGGCGCTTGATGCGTCGCGTCTGATGACCCAATGCGGAGCGCAAAGCGTCGCCGTCTCACTCGGCGCAGACGGCTTGCTATGGTCGAACGCGGCGGAGCAGAAAATCATCGTCGCGCGTCCGCCGACTGTCGCCGTGCGCTCGACGGTCGGTTGTGGCGATGCGACCGTCGCCGGTTTTGCGGTCGCCGCCTCGCGCTCTCTCGATATGGAAGAAACAGTTCGGCTGGCGGTGGCGTGTGGTGCGGCTAATTGCCTCGCCGATTCGCCGGGAATGATTAATGCCGAGAAGGTTCGTGAACTCGCCTCGATGGTCAGCGTGCGTCTCGCATCATGACGACTTCAATCCCGCATCCGCGCAAGGCCCTCTGAGATTACGTTCACTATGCTACGCGCCGTTATCAAGGATTCGTGTTAGTCGAAAAAACTCAAAAATGAGCATACTATGGATGACGGATTTTTCTCAGCGCATCGAGTGGGGGCTTCGCGGACCAAATCTTGCGGCACTAATACAAGTGCTAAACTCGATTGGCGCGCTGTGTCTTGTGTATGCCCTCCGTCTTGGGAAGGCTATCATCGTCGTTCGATGACCGCGCTGGCACCTGTGTTGACGGTCATCCTGTCACTATTGATTTACCGCGTGGTGCCGCATCCGTTGGTGCTCACGGGTCTACTCTTCGCCTCGGTATCAATCTATCTGATGGCGGAATAGAAAACCTTTCTGTTTTGCGACAAGGGAATCTCTTCAAAGCAAAGTGGAGGCCAAAATTATGAAACGTCGTGATTTTGTCAAAGCGTCTGTGTTGGCAGGGTTAGCTGCTCCGCTAACTTCCGACGCACAGACCAACAACGCACCGCGAACGGTCCGTGTGGGCCTGGTCGGAGTGGGGTCACGTGGGCTGCAATTGCTCGGCGCGCTCTTAAAATCGGAAAACGTGGAAGTGAAAGCAATCTGTGACGTCGATGATGACCGTCAGATGCGCGGGATGAAGCTGTTCACCGATGCCGGGAAGGAAAAACCGGCTGGTTATTCCAAAGGCCCTGAAGATTACAAACGACTCGTTGAGCGCAACGACCTTGACACCGTAATCACGGCGACGCCGTGGGAACTTCACGTTCCCATCATGCTCGCCACGCTGGATGCCGGGAAGTACGGAGGCACAGAGGTTCCGGCGGCAGTCACCGTGGATGAATGCTGGGCTTTGGTGGAGAAGTCCGAGAAAACCGGCATCCCCTGCATGATGCTGGAAAACTCTTGCTTCGGCAGGCCGTCGCTTGCCATCCATAACTTGGTTCGCGCCGGGTTGTTGGGTGAGATTTACCACGCCGAGTCGGGCTATAACCATGATGTCCGCTACGTTAAGTTCGACGTTCAGAAAAACTACGGATACAAAGATGAAGGGAGGCTGAGGTGGCGCGGTGAGCATTCCGTCAGACGCGATGGGGCATTGTATCCGACGCATCAACTCGGCCCGGCGGCTTTGCTGATGAACATTGATCGCGGCACACGCATGAAACATCTCGTGTCGATGTCCACGCCGCAGCATGGGATGACGAACTACATCATCGAACGATTCGGCAAAGACCACCCGATGGCGAAACAACCGTTCAAGAACGGCGATGTGAATTGCACGCTCATCAAGTTAGAGAACGGCAACACGCTGACGCAGTATCACGACACGCAATCATGGCGACCACGCGACGACATCCATCGCTATCACGGAACCAAAGGAGCCATCGCGCGTACTCAAAGTAAAATCTTTACCATCGATGAACATTGGGACCGTAAGCAGATTAACGAGTGGAAATGGCAGGAACTGGCTCCCTATCTTAAAAAGTACGACCACGCCCTCTGGCAAAAGTACGGCGAGGAAGCCGCCAAACACGCACACAGCGGATCAGACTGGATGACGCTGCACGTCTTCCTCCAGGCGGTGCGAAACAAAACTCAAACGCCATTGACGGTCTATGACGCCGCCGCATGGAGCGTCGTGGCACCGCTCTCGGAAAAGTCTGTAGCGAATGATAGCGAGCGCGTGGATTTCCCCGACTTCACACGCGGCAAATGGAAGACGACGCCGAAATTCGAGATGAACATCACTTAGCATCCAAGCGGTGCTGACCATAATTCATTAACGCCGAACTACATCCTACGATGAATACAAAATTCAAATCCGCTTCCCGACGCCGATTCTTAATCGGCATCGGTGCTGCCTCCGCTCTGCTCACCAACGACTGTTCCAGCCCGATTGAACAGGCGGAAGCCAATGCTTTGATTCAGGAACCCAAACAATCTACACCGACGAAACTCGCGCTTGAAGACTTTCAGCCCAAGAGTATGCTCGTCGTGCCGGAGCACCCAGTCGCACGCGCACGCTATCCGGTGATTGACATGCACACACACGTCTCCGGTGTGTTCGGTCGGCGAAGATCACGTGACCCGGAAGACCCTGATGCGAATGCGGCTTCCGCCTTCAAGCAGTTAAATAAATTCGTCGGCTGGATGGATCAACTGAATATTCAGACCTTGATTAACCTAACCGGCGGGTACGGGGAAGCTCTGAAACAGAACATCAGCGATTTGCAGGGAAGATACAAGGGACGTTTTTTGAATTGCGTCGTTCCGGCTTACGACCGACTTCGCGAACCGAACTATTCGGCGTGGCAGGCGGAAGAGGTACAACGCGCGAAGACAGCGGGTGCCATCGGCGTCAAAATAACCAAGACTCTCGGACTCTTCTTACGCGAAAACGGGAAGGAAGGCGCGCTGGTTAAAATAGACGATTCGCGTTTCGACCCGATGTGGGAGACGGCTGGGCGGTTGAACATGCCGATCTTCATCCACACCGCCGACCCGGACGCATTCTTCACTCCGACGGATCGTTTCAACGAGCGATGGGAAGAGTTGGGAGGCCACCCGGACTGGTCATTCTACGGAAAAGATTTTCCACCGAAGGTGGATTTACTGGCCGCGCGTAACCGCGTGATCGAACGTCACCCCCGCACGACTTTCGTCGGATTGCACGTCGCCAACCACCCGGAGAATCTCGACGACGTATCGAGTTGGCTCGCCAAATATCCGAACCTTCACGTCGAAATCGGGGCACGACTCGGCGAACTCGGACGCCAACCTCGGCGTGCGCGAAAGTTCTTTGAAGATAATCAAGACCGCATCATGTTCGGCACCGACGCTTCGCCCAATAGCACTGAGTCGATGCAACAGATTTTGCAGCCTGGCATGTTCCAAGCCTACTTCCGTTTTTTGGAAACTCTTGACGAACATTTCGATTACGCGATCAGCCCGACACCGCCGCAAGGGAGATGGAAGATTTACGGCATCGGACTACCCGACGAAATCTTGAAAAAGGTTTATCACAACAACGCCGCGCGGTTGCTCAACTTACAAGCCATTTAATGTCAACGAGTGATTTAAAAATGCTTCGCCTTAATGATTTGATGAATTGATTTGTTGCTCTCGCAGAAACTCGCTTAATTGAGTTTGGTTCGGTTGATTGGCGGTGCCGCCCGCCTTCAGTGTCGAGAGTGCACCGCAGGCATTTCCGAACTCCAGGCAAGTTCGTAAATCATGATTCTCCAAATACCCGTGTAGGAAACCAGCGGCGAAAGAATCTCCGGCTCCCGTCGTGTCAACGGTTTCTACGGGGAAGCCGGAAGCCGACGCGGTCTCTCCGTTGCGAATCGCCACCGCTCCATCGCGTCCACGCTTGACGACGACGCAGGCGACGGATTGCCCCAAAACTTTGAGTGCCTCATCAAGTTCCCGCCGGCGTGTCAGTTGCATCGCTTCAGATTCGTTCACAAACAACACATCCGTTTTGGCAAAGACATTCCAAATCTCATCATTCCATTCCTGCTCCGGGTCGGCGTTCGGGTCAAACGATGTGGTCAACCCGGCTTGTTTGGCATCCGTCATAATTTCAGGAAACGACGCCCGCAAATTATGCTGGAGAAAATAAGAGGTAAGGTGCAAATGTCTGTGTCCTTCAAACACGCCTGGCGGGACATGCTCGTATTTAAGTTCGGCAATAGCTCCGAGATAGGTCACCAGAGCGCGGTCAAGCGTCGTGCTTAAAGAGATCGTGACACCGGTTTTGAGCGCCGGGTTTTCGATAACTCTGTCAGTTGAGACGCCGGCCTCTCGCAGCGACCTAAGACAGAACTGTCCAAATTCATCTGTGCCGACCTGGCTGATAAACGTCACCGGATAGCCAAGTTTCGCGATTCCGCATGCAAAGATAGCCGACGCGCTGCCTAAAACGACTTGGAAATCCTGCGCCAGAATTTCCTGATTGAGAGTCGGCGGAGTTGTGAGTCCAGTGGCAATTAAATCCACATTTAACTCGCCAATCACCGCGATCATATTCTGCAAAAGAATTTTATTCATCGTTTGATATTCGCCTATTATCTCGCGTCTTCAGTAAGTCACCCATTCGTCTTCGCATTGTGTAAGAAACGCGCCCCGCCCGTCGTGCAAAATGAGGTCGCCAGTCCATATAATCAAGATTCGGCGCTTTCTACGTCATGAAACTTTTGAAGGAGACAGCGAAGGTGATAAAAGCGATGGCGATCCTTATTATCACTCTGCTCTGTGCGATAGCAAATTTCTCACAGACGAGACGCGGCACCCAACCTGCTCGAGCGAGCCTTAAGCCGGGGTATTATTTCACCATTGATATGTGCCGAGCCTGTTACTACCCGAACTGGCCGAAAGACCTGCACAGGTTATTTCAAGACAAAAAGATGAACGCGACCACATATGAAGGTGCGTTGATGGAGACACCCAGAGAGCGATTTGTTGCGATGAAAATTTTCCCACGGCGAGGGTTGTGGAAGGACATCGTGTATGTGGGGCCGTTTGCTTCTGAAGAAGCTGCGATCAAGGCATTGGAAGAATTTCCTGCGGTGCTGGGTGTTGTGCAAAAGAAGCGGAATCGGATGGGCAGTGCGGCAGGCGAGGACTGGCCGCTGAGTGAAGGAGAGAAAGTGGAGCTGGGCGCGGGAAACAACTACAGGTATGAATTCAACGAGATCAAAGGGTGCAAGTTAGTGGGCTGAGATAGCTAACAACATACGGGTGATCCGGACTCCTGACGTGTGACCTGTCACACGTCACTGTTGAGTTATCAAGGAGCAAGTAGTTGAACAAAGACGAGCGAAGCATTCTTTTCATCTTCGCCCACCCGGACGATGAAACATTCACGTGCGCGGGAACGGCGTGTCGCTACGCGACGGAGGGCGTGCGTCTGGCTCTGGTGTCTGCGACGCGCGGTGAACCGGGCACGTGCGGCCAGCCACCCATCTGCTCACGGGAAGAACTGCCCGCCGTGCGCGAAGGCGAGTTGCGACACGCCGCCGAGATCATCGGCATCGGAGAACTGTACTTCCTCGACTACAAAGACAAAGAGTTGGCTGACGCGCCGGTCGAAGAAGTGAGGCGTGCGCTTGTCCGCATCATCCGCCAAGTTCGACCGACAATTGTGATTACATTCGACCCCGAAGGCTTGAACCTGCACCCGGATCACATCGCGATTAGTCGCTTCACATCGGACGCGGTCGCCGCCGCTGCCGACCCGCGATGGTTTCCAGAAGCAGCCGATGCGCACGAGGTCGAACGCTTGTTGTGGACGACGCCGAAGCGACTCGATGAAGTCGCCGCTCTCGACAATCCAGATCGGGAAGCGGGCGTCGACTACATACTCAATGTCAGTCGTTGGCGACAGGCTAAAGCCGATGCTCTCCGCGCCCATCGAACGCAGCAGGAATCAATCAATAAAATCTTTTTTGAGATACCAAATAGTGAAGCGGTTTTGAGTTTGGAAGTTTACCGGCAGGCATGGAACCCTCGTAGCAAACGATTACCGTTCGGCGACTTGTTCGCTGAATTGTGATAGATCTCTTGCGAAAGTGGGGTAGTGGCTCAATTGGGGGAGACAAAAATGGCCGCAGATTGACGTGGAAGAACGCGGATCAGAAAACTAATTGATGGAATCTGCGTGTCTCCGCGTTCATCCGCGGCTCGTCTTCCGGCCTTCGGGCCATTACGCGAAAGTCTTTGAGGGAGTCACTACTGACAGTACACGCAATCGGAATCCGCTCTAAATCACGGAAGATTAATTGCCAGCCTCGCCTTCAAAGCTTCTGAAGTTGACTTCGCCAGTAGTGAAGTACGCACCGTTCCGACATCATCGGTTAAGGAGACAGCCGCCTCACCGGTCGCCGTCCGGCTGCTTGATCGACGAGTTTTGCCGGACGCTAGCGCGGCGGCGAATTGTTGATATAAGTCGGGGTCAGCGGCGAAATGGAACGCTAATTCTTGACCTACTTCTCTGAGCCTGGCGGGCAATGCGACCTCGGATGTCATCAACAAGTCTGCCAGATTGGTCTGGAGTTCAACCGATGCGCGAGCAGCGTCAGCTGAAGCGCCGCGACTCTGTGGGCCGCGCAGAACATTCTCGAAGAGATGTGCGAAGATAGCGATCCCGCCGCTGTTGACTGCCGGGAACTCTCGCAGGAACGTAGTAGCGAGTGGGAGTGGAGAGTTGACGGTCGGCAGAGACGCGGACAGCACCTTCTCCGCATTGACCAAACCTCTACCGAAGCCGGCGTCCCATCCCGGCACGGCATCGCAGTTATCGCGCAGGATTTGATTGAAGATGAGGGGAATCTTCTCCACGCCGTAGCGCGCGATCAGTGTGTCACGTCCATGATGCGCGAGCCATAACGCGGCGATGCCGGCGACTGTCGCCACCGCGAAGGAAGTTCCCGATCCTCTGCCGACAACGAATCGGCCCGCGCCCTCAACACCCGCGCACCACACAGATTCGCCGGGAGCCGTCACATCGACGGCGCTGCCGCGCGATGAATGCTTCCACGTCTCACGCCGCGCATTGCTCGCCGCGACCGCGATGACATCTTCATATGCGGCGGGAAAGACAACATACCCGACATAGTTACCAGCAGCCGCCAGCACGATCACGCCGCGGCGTTGCGCGTACTGCACGGCTTTCAGCAGACGTGTATTCGGGAATCCTGTGCCCATGCTGATTGAGACGACATGCGCACCCTTGTCAGCCGCATGCTCAATCGCTTTCGCAAGGTTGAGCACACCCCCGCCCGCCCACGGCACATCGAGCACCACCGAGCGCGACACTCTGACAGGAATCAGCTTGGCGCCCGGCGCGACGCCCCACACGGCGATGGGTTTTCCATTGATCGAACCGTAATCGCCCTGTGCGAATTCAGGGCTGACGATCACGCTTGACGTACCCGTCCCGTGACCGGGAAACAGCAACGGGCCGCTGTCCAAATCGTCCTTCGGGTCACCGTCCTCTCTCACAAAATCGAAACCCTTTTTGGGAAGTAGGCGCGTGACGATCTCCGGGTGCTCGCTATAGCCTGTGTCGGGATGCCCGATGACGATACCGGCGCCCGGCTCTCTGCCCGCGAAGAAGCGTCGCCACGCATCAGGAACTTTCACTTCACTGATGCTCCACGCCGGGTCATCGCTCTCCGATAGCGTCCGTGTGCCGAAGAAGCTCGTCCTCGTCGGCAGTCGACGCGCGGCCATTTCATGATGCGCCCGCGGTCGAATCTCACCGCTCATATCTTCACCCTCGAAACGGAATTCCGGCGCAGCGGAGACGGGTACGGTGAACATCGGTTCGGCATACGCGACCCCCGGCTCGGCTCGCAGACGATATGTCATCTTCCACGCACGACCAACAGTGAGCGTGTTTTTACGGTTCATAGCTTTCTTAGTTGGCCCGCTCTTTGTTACCTCGAAGTCAGTCGCCGCATCGCCGAATCCTTCGACCTGCCAGCCGGCACCGAGCAGACGCCCGACGATCTCTCGCGCCTTCCGCTTCTGATTCGGCTTTGCCATCTGTAACACGAATCCTTCGAACGATGGTTCGACGCGCTTCAACTCAACATTCAATTCAGCTTTGTGGTGATGTGTACTCATACTCCCTCCAACAAAAAGTCAAATTGTGTGCTGCCACGGCGCGAAAGCGTTTTTGACTTTGCGCAACGGACGCTCGAGCGCCGGGAAGTGCCGCTTCAAGACGGTCGCCATCGTGTTGTCGTGAATCCAATCCAAGCCGATCTGTGTGTAAATCTCCGGGCGATAGTCGCGTGTGAAGAAGCGGTCGCTTTTAAGCCGCCGCGTGGCAATCAGAATGAAGATGCGGAACGCCGTTTCGCTGAACGCGAAGCCTTCGGGCAACTTCTCGGCGTACAACCCGACCATCAAATCAACCTTGTTGATGTCGTTGTTGTAGACGCGACGTAGTTCCTCGACCCATTGTTTGTTGTCGGTCAAGTCCTCGAAACTTTCGGCGGGCGGCATGTCGATCAAACGACGAAACCGATTGTAGCGCGGCACGCCGCGTTCGCGGTCGCGCAGGATGTCAACGGATGCCAAGTCAATCAACGGCGCGTCAGGACGTTCCAGCCGCTGCATAAAGCGCGGATAGTTATGCAGCGTCAACGCGCCGGGGTGCATCGTGCCGAACGAATAGAAGAGGTCCGTCAGCGAAATCTGATTCATGATTTCGCGCGCACGTCCCTCCATGACATCAGGTAACGTCAACTGTTGCAGCGTCGCGCCGCTGGTGACCGAACGAAGCGTGAACTCGTCCGGCATCAGCGGGTGCATCCGATAGACCGCGACGAACTCTTCCGGCATCGAATACGGAACACCGTGATGATCGGTTGACGAGCGCGGGATGGTCAGCCAGTTGCCGTTCAAAACGGCCACCGTCGTCGGATGTGAAAGCAGCGCGGGCGTCCACTCAATCGTGTGAATCTTGGCGAGTAACGCGGCGATCACGAGCCGCGCATGTGAGAAGAGTTCCTCATCCGTCCACTTGGGAAACTTTTGAAAGAGGCGGTCGCAGACGGCATTGTGTTCGAGTGCGAAGAGCGTATGCAACATGCTTAAGCCGACCCACCAGTTGCCGGTGACGCCCGTCAAGTCAATGCCGGTTCGCGGGTCAACCGGCAGCAGGCCGTCGGCCTCGACACGCAGTTTGCCGCGCTCGCCTGAACGCAACTTGCTTAGTGTCGCCTGGTCGCTGCCGTACATTTGCGAAGCGTCCCACCAATGCGTTTCGGTGTTGACAAAGGTTGGGCGTGAATCGTTCAGAGCGGGCGGACGGGTCGGGTCGCGGCGCGTGCGGCGGACGAGCATCGGGCGCTCGGTCCACGGATCATCGTTCTTCAGCGGAATCTCAAACGGATTCTCTTTCTCGTTTTTGCCGTGGCTCAACCAATCGTGAACCATAAACTGAATCCACGGCGCGACAAGTAGATTGATCGTCGTCGCCGGTTGAAATTTATGGCGCGTCATCAACTCTAAGCTGACCGTGCGCGGGCTTGGCGTGAGCATCGCCGCGCCTTCGTCGGGCACAATTTCATTGAGCGGCACAGACCGACCGAAGCGCGTCTCACGGCTTCCCATTCGCGGTTCTTTAACGTCGTTGAAGGTTCCGTCGACGGTGCGCGCCAGCCGCACTGCATCATTCGGTTGACCGAGCGGCGGCGCAGGGATGGATGGAATCTCGTACGTGTCGTGCAGGTTATTTGAGCGAAGCCGGTCGCGGATGCGGAACAGGCGAATGATGCCGAGCGCAACCGGCAATTTATGCCACGGAGTCGAACGCCCGGTGAAGAACTCGCCGATGCGAGCAGCTGTGCGAGTGAGAATTGAGTCTGCCATCTTGATGAGCCTTTCGCTTGCGGGACATGACGAAGCCGAAACGACATGCGTGATCAGTGATTCAAGTGCAGGAGATGGATAAAATTAAAGATTAACCATCAACCAGGTGAAGGTGCGAAAGCGAGGAGGTTCCAAACGCGCGTGAATCTATCGCTTCTCCAAACCAGAAGCAAGAATTAATTTTCGACATGCCTTAGAAAGTTTTCAGTTTTGAGTTTCCGGTTTTCAGCTCAAAAATCAAAACTGTTCGCTTTTGCCTTTTTACTTTTGCCTTTATGTTTATATACTGCGGCGCGTCGTTGACTGACATTTGTCGCGTACCACTTTTCTTTAGTCATCTACTCCTCGCTTTGCTATTCAGAGAGATTTCCTCTCACTTCAAGAGGACACACCGATCATGAGCGCAGACGTTATCTTCAAGCCGGTAAAATTTCGTCATCTCACCGTTAAGAACCGTATTTTCCGCTCGAACATCTCAGGACGCTTCGATAACTATGACGGTTCCGGCACACAGACGCGCATCAATTGGGAATTGAAGTTCGCACAGAACGGTGTCGGTGCGATTATCTCGTCGTTTGTGCCGGTACAAATGCGTGGGCGCATTGTTCCGAACTACGCCACGATTGACTCTGACAAACGCATCCCGTTCTGGCGCGAACTGGGCCGGCGCGTCCACGAACACGACTGCAAATTCATCATGCAACTCAGCCACGGCGGCAGGCAGCGCGACATTCAAGGCATCGAGTTTCAGAAGGGCCTGAGTTCAACCGACAAGACCGAACCGCTTCACGGCTTTGAGTGCGAACGGATGACCACGGCGCAAATCAAAGAGACGGTGCAAGCATTTGCCGAAGGCGCACGACGCGCCCGTGAAGCCGGATTGGACGGCGTGGAACTGCACGGCTCGAACGGATATCTGATTACACAGTTTTTGAGTTCCGCGATCAATGACCGCAAGGATGAGTATGGTGGCTCGCTCGCGAATCGCGCCCGCTTCCTGCTCGACATCGTGCGCGCGATAAGATTGCGTGTCGGTACGGACTTTCACCTTCAAGTGAAGCTCAGCGCGACCGAATACAACGACGCGATGATTGACACCGAAGGCAAAGGCAACACGCTCGCTGATTCGCTTAAGGTATGCAAGTGGCTCGAAGAGGTGGGCGTGGACGCGATTCACGTTTCCACGGGCAGTTTTTTTCCACACCCGCGCAACCCTGCCGGGCCGCTTCCGCTGCAAGAGTTCATCAAGAGCTATGACACGATGCTTTCGAGCGGTGTTCACACGCTGCGCAACTATCTGCTCTTTCGCTCGAAAATCACGGGCAAGATTTTCGAGTCGCGTTGGAACCGTGCCGCCGGCAAGATCATCGAAGGCATCAACCTGCCGGATTCACGCGCCATCAAGCAAGTGGTGAACATCCCTGTCCTCTGCACGGGCGGCTTTCAAACCGCGTCCATCATCCGGCAAGCGATTGAGAGCGGCGCCTGCGACGCGGTGACGATTGCGCGCCCGCTGGTCGCCAACAACGACCTCGTTCGACAGTTCGCGCAAGGACGAGATCTGCCCGCCGTGCCATGCACCTACTGCAACAAGTGCCTCGTCAACGTCGTCGAAAACCCGCTCGGCTGCTATGACGAAACACGTTATCGCACGCGCGAAGAGATGGTCGCGCAGATCATGTCAGTCTTCGACCCGCCGCCGTTTGTTTGAAGACATAAGGTCTCGAACGCTCCCGATGTCACGCGAGTGCGGCAATCGTAGTTTGGGAGAAGAGTGAGGTAGGCGCGTAACGTGTGAAAAAAGATAAGTTTTCAATGGCGGTCGGCAGTGACCTAACTTTCTACTCAAAGCCGGAGCAGCTTAATGCCATCTACGGGCAGAATCAGACATCGTACAAGTTCTTCGTCCGGTTCCGTCCCGGCAAGATGAAGATGAATCACGGAGGTCACGGCGGGAAACCGTTGAGTAGGAAGGCAAACGTAAAATGGCAAAAGAAAAAGCCAGTAACGATGAGGCTTTTGTTTATGCTTGATACCGAAAACCTTTTGCTTAGGTGCTTATTAGCCTGTGGCTGAAAAGCCATAACGATATTCATATCCTGAGACGCCGGTTAGTTGACGCCGACGACGCCGAGCACGGTGAGCAGAGCGCGTTGGCTGCCGAGGTGACTGTCGGTTAAATCGAAGGTTTCGTCGAGTGAGTGAGTGCCTTGAGAGCGCCCGCCGCCGTCAATGGTAATCGCCGGGATGCCGAGGCTGATCGGCACGTTCGAGTCCGTACTCGACGCTTCAAGTACGGACTTGATGCCGAGTGCGCGGTCGGCGGCGAGCGCGGTTTGGACGATGGGCGCGTCCGCTGCTTGCGTACCCGTCGGACGATTCCCGATGGGTTTCACTTCAACCGTCAACTTGCGCTCGCTCGTCCAGCGCGAGTTCTCTTCGTCGAGCGCGGTTTGCGCCGCCGCTTTGAATTGCGCGTCGAGTTTGGCGAGTTCGTCGGCACTCACCGAGCGCATGTCCATTTCTAAAGAGGCGGTACGCGCGATTGAGTTGACGGAAGTGCCGCCCTCGATGCGTCCGACGTTGAAGGTCGTCTTCGGCTCGGCGGGAGTTTGGAAGCGCGAGACTTTCTCGATCAGACGGCCAAGCGTGTGGATCGGGTTCGGCAAACCGAAATCGCTGAAGGAATGCCCGCCGGGGCCTGTGTAGGTGACGCGGTAACGACGGCTGCCCACCGCCTTGTTGGTGATGCTCAAGCCCGCGCCATCAATCGAGATGAAATGCGTGATGCGCCCCTTGAGTTCGTCATTGAAGAGATGACGCGTGCCCTTCAAGTCGCCCAAACCTTCTTCGCCGACATTAGCGACGAAGATGATAGCTCCGTGCGTCTCGACTTTCGCTTGGTCGAGCGCGCGGACGAGGGCGATGAGGAGCGTCAGTCCGCGTCCATCATCGGAGATGCCAGGAGCTTTGAGAATGGTGCCGTCGCGCTTCACTTTGGTATCGGTGTTTTCGTCAAACACAGTGTCGAGGTGCGCGGCAACGACGAGCGTCGGAGCATCAGTGCCGCCTGCGCCGGGACGCTCGCCGAGACAGTTGCCCGCCCGGTCGATGCGGACGTTCTTCAAACCGAGTTCCGTGAAGCGAAGTTTGAAATACTCGGCGCGCGACCCTTCTTTGAACGTCGGCGCGGGTATCTCGGTGATGCGGATTTGTTCTTCGATGGTTTCTGGTTCGATGGTTTTGATGTAGTCGAGCGCGCGTCGCACCTGTGGCAAGCGCGCGAGTTCCGCACCCGTCGAGCGTTTCTGCGCGTTTGCCGTGAGAGCGCCAGACAGGCACATGACCAGCAAGCAAACTATCCGGCAAACTCGCGTTCGTTTCATCGAAAACTCCATCCTCCGTCTCATGTATAAATTGAAGAGTAGTGGCCCGAAAGCCTTGAAATGAGCCGCGGATTGACGAGGAGAAACACAGATTCCATCAAATGTTTTTCTGATCCGCGTTCGTCCGCGTCCATCTGCGGCCTGGTTTTTTATCTCCCCCGACTGAGCCACTATCAATTGAAGAAGCGGAGCGCGTCCATTCGCATCCACTCCGCGTCTGTGGTTTCGCGACCATCAGCGTCATCGCTATCAATCAGAAGTTATAGCGTAAGGCGAACTGAATGATGCGCGGGTTGCCGCGTTGCGAATCTATGACACCGAAATTTGCACCGTTGACATTCAAGGTCGGCGGGTTGCCGGTATTGCTGGGGCTGGGGAGGCCGAAGTTGACATTGTTGAAGACGTTGAAAAACTCGGCGCGAAATTCGACGTTCTGATTTTCCGTAATCGCTGTGCGCTTGATGACGCTGAAATCGGTGGTGAAGTAACCAGGACCCTCGATTGCTCCGCGCCCCAACGAGCCGAGCGTACCCGGTTGTGGATTGACGAAATTCGCCGCGAAGTTCGGATTGAAATAGAGAATCTGTCCACTAGGGTCGCGGCGCACGCCGACTTGACTGCGGACATCTTCGAGCGTGGCACCGCTGGCGAGGCTGACCGCGTCGCGTCCCGAACGCCCTGAACGGTTGAGCGTTCCCAACGCGGCGACAAGAGAGAGCGGTTGACCGGATTCGTAGCGCACGATGCTGCCGAGTTGAAAGCCGCCAAGCAGGGCGCTCACGAATCCGCCTTGATTTAAGAACCGCCCTCCACGCCCGATGGGAAGCTCATAAATGCCGTTCGCTTTGAACTCGTGATACGGACTCTGCGGGCCGTATTCGAAGTCTGTGCGCCTCAGTGAAACTATTGTGCGGTCGTTCGCCGCCGAGCCGGAAAAGTCTGAAAGCTCTTTGCCGAACGAGTAGTTGGCTTGAAAACTTACTCCTTGACGAAAGCGTCGGCGCACTTCAAGTTGAACGGCATGGAAGTTGGAACGCGAAGAGTTGTCGGCGAAGAACGCGGTGCGTACGTCCGGGTTCGGGCGCAGGAAATTTACGGGAAGTCCCGCGTTGGTAATCAAGCCGGGGCGCACGCCGCTCACAGCTTGACGCGAGATAATATCGGCAAGTTCTCCTGCTTCGCCGTTGGCGATGGCGGTCGTAAACGTCGAGTTCGTTACCAAATTCGCACCGCCGCCGCTGAAGATGCGGTTAAAGAGCGGGTTCTGTTGCTGACCTGCTAGCCCGCGAAACGCGAAGTTGTCGGAGCCTGTGCCTCCCGCGTTGCGCGAGATGGCGAGGTTGCGTTGCGCGACCAGGAAGGCGTCGAGGAACGTCTGACCGGAGATGCTATCGTGGGCGAAGACGTTGACTTCGTTGATGTCGAAGACGCGAATCAGTTTCGTCCCACGGTTGCCGATGTAGCGAACTTCAAAAACAGTATCTTTGAAAACCTCACGCTCGAGTGATGCCATCCATTCCTGCACATAAGGCGTGCGCAAATTCTCGTTGAAGCCCGCGACCTCAAGGTTATTGTTGCTCTGAAACAGCGTCTGTAAAGACAACGGCAGATTCAAAGTCGGAGTGGCAACCGCCGGCGTTCCGTTGCGTAAAAATGTCGGAGTCGCTGCGCTACGGTTAAAGCTCGCTTCAAGCGCCAAGCCGGAATTGGTACTGACGATGTTTTCAAAGAGTTGGAAATTCTCGCGGATGTAGCTGACGCGATAGCCGGCGCGAATCGAAGTCTTGCTGTCTTTGAACGGCGAATAAGCAAAACTGACGACCGGCGCAAAGTTGTTGCGGTCGTCTTTGAAAAACTGAAAATCTTCGGGCACCAGGTCGTTCACCGTGCGCGCACCGAGCGTGCCGCCCGGCACAAAAAGATTCTCCGGCGCGGTCGGCCCGAACACGCCGCCGACCGGCAGCACGATCAAGCTGTTCACCTCGCGCGGCACCGTCGAATACTCGTAGCGCAAACCCAGATTGAGCGACAGATTCGGGCGCACCTTCCACGTGTCCTGTACATAAAAGTCGTACTCTTCTGTGCGGTACTCGCGCCTGAGCGGTTGGTCGCGGACAAAACCGGTGTCGCGGTCGGCGGCGTTAAAAATCTGGCTGACGCGCCTGATCGCGCCCGTTAGATTGTTCAGCAAGCTGTTCGCAAAATTGACGTTCGCCGGATTAGCGGCAGCAGTGCTGATGCCGGGAAAGTTTGTGTTGGTGAGTCCGGGGTTGTTGTCAGTGATGCTCAGGTCGACGACGGGAATCGTGCCCGCGAAACTGTAGCGGCGTCCGCGCAACAGTCGGATGTCAAAACCGGTTTTGATGAGATGTGCGCCGCGCGAGTAAGTGAGATTCTCGATGAATTGATAAACGGGCGTCTGGCGACCGTTGTTGGCGTTCGTGTAGAACGGACTCGTCACCGTGTTCAAAGTAATCAGTGTCGGCGTCGCGCCGAAACTTTGATTGGTAAAGTCTGTGCTCGCGTTCTGAAATCCGAAACGAAATTCGTTGACTAAGGCCGGCGTCAGCGAAGCCAAAAAGGCAGTGGAGAAGCCGCGCCCGCGCAAGAGACGATCCGTACCAAATTCGTCGGGGAAGAGTTGCAAGCGGGAGTTGACGACATCCCCGAGTTGGAAATCGTTGCCATAAGCGTAGTTGAGTTCAAACGAGTATTTGTCACTGAAACGGTGATCGAGACGAAAACTGTAAATGTCTTTCGGCGCGGAGCGACGGGCGTTGAAACGGAAGCCGCCGGTGTTCAATCCATCGCCGTTGTCGAAGTTGTTCGGCAGCGGCGTGCGCGCGATCAGCGCGGCGGTAGCCGGATCGGCGGTGTTGTAGCCGGGTCGGAGCGTCAATAGATTCGGAGCCGTGCGGATGGCATTCGGGTTACTGGCGACATTCGCCGGCGTCGTCACCAGCCCATTCAGGTAACGAAAAGTCCCTGCGCGCGCCTGCTCGGTATAGACGAGGCGGTTGACGGTATCGGAGGCGGCGAGGCGCGTCCCTTCATAAGAGAAAAAGAAGAACGTGCGGTCGCGCCCGTCATACAGCTTCGGAATTAAAATGGGGCCGCCGATGCGTCCGCCGAATTGATTGCGAATGAGCGTCGCGCGCGGTAACCCCTGTCGGTTGTTGAAGAAGTTATTAGCGTTCAAAGCTGTGTTGCGATGGAACTCGAAGAGCGAACCGGAGAAGCGATTCGTGCCTGACTGTGAAATGACATTGACCTGTGCGCTGCCGCGTCCGTACTCGGCGGTCGCGAGTCCGGTTGTGACGCGAAACTCCCGCACGGATTCGACTGAGACGGGAATGGTCGGGTTGTTGATGACGGTGTCTTCCGATTTGTTGAAATTATCCGAAGCGTTGATGCCGTTCACGGTGATGTTCAATCCGCGTGCGCGATTGCCGTTAACGCGCCCCGTCTCACCGTCTGCTCCGGCTTGCAAGCCGATCAGGTCAAGCGGATTGCGCCCGTCGAGCGGCAGGTCGAGCACACGGCGACGGTCAACGACATCACCGATCTCCGCGTTCGTCGTGTTAACGATTTCCTGCGCCGCACTCGCGTCAATGGTGACCACCTCGCTGACTTCACCCGGCTGAAGTTCCACATTGAGGCTGGACGGAGTGCCGACTTCGACCCTCACGTTCGGGATGTTCACCGTTTTGAAACTGGTCGCCTCCACACGCACATTGTAAGTGCCGGGCGTAAGTTCGGGAATGGCGAAGACACCTTCATCGCTCGTCGTGACGTTGCGCTCCGCGCCGGTCTGCGGATTGGTGACAATGACGGATGCGTTCGGCACAACCGCTTCAGTTGCGTCACGCACCGTGCCTTCGATACGCCCGTTGACGGATTGCGCGAAAGTTGTGGAGACGAGCAGCGAGCAGACCAAAGCGAAAACGATGAACATCTTTAACGGCATCACCGATGCAGCGGAGGAGCGAACCATGCGCATGAGATTCCCTTTCAAGTGTGCGGTTGCGGAGTAGATAAACGACCGGAAGCATAAAAGCCATTCCGGCTTGTAAGTTAAGCGGAACGCAAACTATACGCGACATTAACGAGAGAACTCGATTCAGTCACTACATGCTGTGTAAAAAAGATGTAACAAGTTGTGACAAGCAGAGGCATGAAGCAAGGAATGAGGAACGAAGAGCGTAAGGATGAAGTTAAGTATTGACGGCGGCAATGGCTTCGATTTCTATCTGAAATCCGTAATGCAGGTTTGAGGTTGGAACGACCGCGCGCGCCGGGCGGTGGTCGCCCATGACTTCCGCATAGACGCGATTGACTGCATCCCACGACCCGATGTTTGCTACGTAGACCGTCATCTTCAACACGCGGCTCAAGTCGCTGCCGGAAGCTTTCAGGATGGCGCTGATGTTGTCGAGCACTTGTCTGGTCTGCACGTCAATCGAACCTAACAGACGCTCTCCCGTGCGCGGGTCTATCGAGAGCTGACCGGAGACGTAGACGATGCCGTTGTGAACGGTTGCTTGCGAGTAATGCCCTGCCGGGGCGGGGGCGTCGGGCGTTTGGATGTATTCAATGTCCATGATGCCTATTCTACCTGATGTCTGACTCTTCAGAATGTGTCCGGCCCGGCGCGATCCTACCAACCATGCCGAATCTCCCACTGGTCGACGAGCGCCGCGCCGTCGAGGACATGGAAGTGAGCGTGTTGTGCCGTCGTGAGGCACGAGTGATTTGCCAGCACACGCACGCGCGTGCCGACGCTCAAATGTTGAAATGTTACTTCATCGCTGACCGTAAATGCGCCGTGTTCCTGCGAAAGGGATTCAATGCGTAAAGATAGATCGTCTCCCGCTAAATCGAGTACACGTCCGTAACCACACGTCGAATCAAACTCGAATGGTCCACGATCTTTGGAGAGCGCGACGGCCCCGGCATCGATCACGACTTTGCGCCGCGTGCGGTCGCGGTGGATAACCGACGCAAGCACTGTCAGCGCACAATTCTCGAAGCTGCAACTTCCAAGCGTCGCCTGAAATGCGTCGAAGAAGATATAGTTGCCTGCTCGCACTTCCGTAATCCCATCGAGATGGTCGATATGTGTGACGGTCGGCGTCGAGCCGATGCTGATGATCGGCACCGGCACATCCGCCGCGCGTAAATTCTCCGCGAATTCAACCATCACATCCCGCTCGTGCTGCGCGATGCGGAGTAGTTCTTTCCGTGAATCGGCGTGGTAGGAATGTCCGGCGTGCGTCAGGATTCCTGCGAAATTGAGGTTGGAAGCATCGGCAATCTGCCGCGGTATCTCGAACGCTTCAGGCTGGTGAGGCTCGACGCCGCAACGGTGATAACCGCAGTCAACTTTCAAGTACAAATCAAGCGTCACACTTCGACGACGCGCCGCGTCGTTGAGTTGGCGGGGAATCTCCGCATCATCCGTGATGAGCGAGAGACGTTCACACTTCCTTGAGAGTTCAATTGCTTCGTCGAACTTGCCGGGTTCGATGGGGACGCCGTAAGTAATATCCGTGAAGCCATGCGCGGCGAAGACATGCGCTTCAGCCAGCGTCGAGACGGTAATGCCGCCCGTGGTATGACCTTTGGTTTGTAGGCGCGCGACCTCAACACACTTATGAGTTTTGACGTGCGGACGCAGCCGCGCCCCCAGACTTTCGACGCGCGCCAGCATGTGCGCGGCGTTCTGCCGCACGCGCCCGATATCGAGTATGAGCGAGGGAGTCTTCAGCGTTTGTAGTTGCGTTTGATTCATAAACATCGCGGCTCGACTGATCAGCAAGACTTTTTATTTTGCCCCGCTCATTTTGTTCCGTGTCGGGGTCGTGTGTGTGCGCAAAAAGTCTTGCGCCGCCGGAGCCATCTTCTGTTGGTCATGACCCGCGTCCGGCACATCGATCATCCGCCAGTTTGTTTGAGGGTCGAACGCCTTGACCTTGCGATACATGAAAGCGGCGCGCTCGTAGCGGTTCTGCCCTTGCGCATCAGACTCCGGCGTCATCGACAGGTTTTCAGTGCGCAGCGTGTCGGCGGTGCCTCTGAAGATTACTACCGGCTTGGTCGTCCACCGCACAAGGTCACGCTTCTCCAGGGAAAGAAGCGGATGCTTGATGCCGTGAGGGAAGGCGTGACTGAGGTCGGGCGTCGTGTACCAGCCGGAGTTAGCGGGCATGGCGTAGCGGATTTTAGCGTTCGGTTTGAAGAGCATCAAACGGTGCACGAATTGCCCGCCCGCCGAGTGCCCCCAGATGTCGAACAGCGGGTCATCAAGACGAAACTCAGCGCGCACCTGCTCGTGGATGCCTTCGACGACGGTGAACGACCACTGTGATTCGGGGTTCTTTACACCCTTGCCGTTCTTGCCTGTGAAGATGTTGCCGAGGTTGTAATCATCGCCCTCCCAATGCTTGTCGTCGAAGCGCGGCGCGAGCGCGATGTAGTCTTGGCGCGCGGCCCAATCAACCCACGTGTTGATGTAGCTGTCGGCGTTGCGGCTCCTGCCGTGCATCACCATTACAATTCGCGTCTTCGGACTCAATGTCGCCGGCACGACGACGTAAGTTCGCACGTCGGGATTGCCTGCGCTTCTGTAGGTGAAGGACGAACGCTTGTCGGGCGGGAAGACCTGCATCCTGAGCACGTCGTCGAGGCCCGGCCTTCGCGCGCGGACGTGATAGACGGTTTCTTTGTCGGGAATTTTGGTTAAGTCAAACGTCGCGGTTGCGCCAGAAGCGGTGGCGACATTCTTGAACAAAACGGGTGCGCCGCCATCTTCACTCGCTTCTTCACGGTCGAGCGTCCACGTGACTGCTTTGCGGTTCGGCTTCACCGTGAACGTGTGCCGACCCGCGAGACGCATCGTCGCACCTTTGACGATGCCAGACTTCACCTGTCGCCCACCGGTGTCAGGTAATTTAATCGCATGACTAATAGTCGCGGAAGTCGAAGCTAGGCTCGACGTCAGAAATAAGCTCAAGCTGAAGATGCCGGCGAGCGATTTTGTGATGTTCAACGAATGTCCTTCCTCCAGTTACAAATTTCCTTCGACGGTGATAATCAGCAGTCAACTCTCGCTGACAAACGGCAGTGTTATACCGTAGGAGCGGATGTCGAGTCGCTTCGCGTGCTGTAACAAAGATGTGAAGAGTTGTAACAATTCCGCTTCACCTCATCGTAATGACTGCCTCGCCAAGTTGACCGGTCATTGTGCGCGCATCCGTGTTCTAACTTTCTAACACCGACTCAGCCACACGCTAAAACCCTTTCGTTTTCGCTTCCGCGACGCCGAGTGAAGCCCGTCGCAGCATGGCACGAATGTTGTGATGTGTTCGGGAGCGCGGCTGTGAGGCTTCGCCTCAGGGACTCACCGCACTGGGTTCCGGTGGTCGCGCTAATCTTCGTTTTGGTCGCCCACGGCTTAAATCAAACCTGACAAGATCGGGACAAAGTAGCACAGACTTTAGTCTGTGTTGGCTCGCGATTACACAGACCTTACGGCTGTGCGACGACGCTGCCGCGTGTGCCATTGTCGTGCGGTCTGATTCAGGTCATTGTGCGATCACAGGTAGTCCCGCCGTGAAGGGAAGGCAAGGGTCAGCCTCATAAGTACTAAGCAAAAGCTTTTGGTATCAAGAATCAACACAAGCCCCATCGTTTCTGGTTGTGCCTTTTGCCTTTTGCCTTTTTACTTTTGCCTTCCTACTTATCATCCTCCGCCAGTACCGGCACAAACATTCTAAGAAGCCAGTGCTTCTGAACATCAATCACAACAAAATAGGAGACAGAACAAATGGAAGGCATCGTCATTCACTACAACGGTCGAATCAAACGGTTCCTGAGAGGCAGGGATAACGATACTCGGTTGGACGTGCGGGCAGTGGCCCCGGTCCAGAAACCTTTCGCGGGACCAGCGCTCATCGACGAGCCTCGTCCGCGCAACTTTGGGGAGCGCCCGCTGTATTTCGTCTTTACCATCGACGGCCGCACCATCGCCGCTTCCCGCAGAGTGAGTCTAATGAAGGGTCGCCGCTATCCCGGCGTCGAACACTGGTTTGTGCTGCCAGACGAACCGCTCCCCCTAACCCCACCACAAGTGACAGATCAACCGCCCCTGTTTTAACGTAATGTCAGTTCGACATAAATCCAAGAGCTATAACCCGGAAGCGCGCGGCTGTTGCTTGCTATAAACGCTCGGAGTGCGAACACGAACGGCTCATTAAAACGAAGAAAAGTTTGCGCGGACACCACCTCAACTCTGAAGCCTTGCGCTCGGATCAAAAAGCAACGGGAAGAACTGCCCGCCCAACTTTTCACCCTTTGCGATGACAGGTACGTCTTTCAACAATGGCTCATCTGAATTCGACATCACGCCGTCGAGGATGGCATTGATCACGGTTCCACGGCGCGGTCTGTCCGTATTGTTTTCATAAGACCCATGAATCATTCGCGGATGGTGAAACGAACATTCGCCCTTCTTCATTTCAATCGCAACCGGGTTGAACTGCTGCTTCTGCTCTTTTGTCAAAACACTCTGAATCGCATCCATCTCACCGGTCAGACCGGTCTTTGGTAGATCAGGCCAGCGGTGGCTACCCGGAACATAATGCACACATCCGTTGTCACGCGTCGTGTCATCCAGCCCGATCCAACACGTGAGATGGGCTAACGGCTTGGTTCTGGTCCAGTATGAATAATCCTGATGCCAGGCAACCACGCCGCCGTGCTGTGCAGGTTTGCAGAAAAGCTGATCGTGCCAGAATCGGACGGCTCCTCCGAGTAACTGGGAGGCGGGAGTGGTGAAAGCAGGATTCCAGAGCAGATCATGGAAACCGGGCATCACACGCCAGGCGCCCAGCGCATGAAAAATCACTCGGTTCGGGTCCTGCGACTCGTTCGAGTGATACTCGTGGAACAGATGGTGTCCGGGATGCGACGGGTTCATCAATTCACTTAACTCCCGGCGCAGGCTCTCCACTTGCCGCTCAGTCAGCATGGGAAGACCTTTGAGATAACCGTGTGTGTGGAAGAACTCCACCTGATCCTCACTCAAGCGATAACGCTCCCGGTCCTGTTGGAATGAAGGCAAGGTAAAAAGGCTACCAACCAAGTCATGACGAGCAGACAAGTCCTCGACCATTTTGCTTTCTCCTTTCACATTCTCACATCGATATAGAAAGATATCACCACTGATACAACCGAGACATTCGCGAGACCAAACTCTCAAACGGGCGCAGAGTGCGGCACCAGTGTAAAGACGGCTATCATCACCCATGCTGCCGCCGGGATGGTACAGTCGAGTAGGCTTCACAACCAGTTTCATTCCGATATATGCTCGTGCAGCACAGGCAGCACAATACCCGTTCGCTGACCTTACATTATAATTCACGGCTAAATCCAAGTGCCGCTCACGCGGTAGACTGGGCTGAGTATTTTCGTTTATTCACTATGGGTTCAATACCCCGTCAGCTTGCTGCGGCTTTACAATCGGTGAATGAGCGAGTTCATTCACAAACACCACAATGTTTTGGTTTTGATGTACCACATCGTGTGCCCGTCGAAAT
>JALZJL010000175.1 GCA_030859785.1 Acidobacteriota bacterium | reverse complement strand
CTCCGGACATCGACTTCATGCCGGTCAAAATAAACTTTGTCAACAGCACCGGCGCTTTTAACGCAGCGGTCGGACTTAACCCCGACATCATCACGTGCAGTTGGGGAAGCAGTATTCAATTCGGCCCGTTGACCGCGATCAATCAAGCTTTGGCGGCAGCCATTGCGTCAGCCGTCGCCTCCGGCATCACGGTGATCTTCTCGGCGGGTAATGGGCACTTCGGTTTCCCCGGTCAACATCCGGATGTGATCTCTGCGGGCGGCGTCTTTATGAACCCGGACGAGACGTTGCGCGCATCGGATTATGCCAGCGGCTTCATGAGTAATATCTATCCAAACCGGCGCGTGCCAGACCTCTGCGGCCTCGTCGGCATGAAGCCAAACGCCATCTACATCATGCTTCCGCTGGAGCCGGGTGATGATATTGATACGGGCAACGCGGGAGGAACGCATCCGAACGGAGACCAGACCACAACCAACGACGGCTGGGCGGCATTCAGCGGCACGTCGGCGGCAGCGCCACAACTGGCTGGCGTCGCGGCACTGATTAAGCAAGCCTGTCCGGCCCTGAAGCCGGCAGACATCAAAGATATTATGCGGAAGACTGCACGCGACGTCACAGCAGGTAATTGCAACATCTCAAGCGGCGGCAGTGCGGCTACGGTCGGCCCTGATACAGCTACCGGCGACGGTCTGGTGGACGCGCACAAGGCAGTCATGTTGGCGAAAATCAGATGTTTGGGACCGATCATCCCCATTACGGTCATCCCAATCACCACTGGGCCGGTAACACCAATCGTCACCGGACCGGTGCAACCAATCGTTACCGGGCCGGTTGTTCCGATTACCGGGCCGGTAACACCAATCGTCACTGGACCAGTGAGACCCGTCCAGCCGATTACTCCGGGACCGATCCAACCGGTTCAGCCGATTAGGCCGATTGCACCGATTGTTAATCCGGGGCCGATCCCGCAATCGGGACCCGCTGATGAAACGATTGGCATGGGCGGAACAGCCGGGACGGCAGGAATGGGCGAAGCGGGCGGGAGTTCATCACAGACTTCAAGTCAGCTCTCGGCTGAAGATGTCGAGACGCTCGGAAACATGGTCATCAATTCAGAACTAAATTTGGAGTGAAGGCCACAGAAGTCGAGAAGTAAACAGTTCAGAGAACAAGAGGTCACAGCAACCACTGCGAAGCGTCGCCGCGCGTCAATGTTTCACGGCGACGCTTCACAGAAATGAATTTGCTCGTGCCCAATCAATTGTCCAATTGCTCAACTGCTCGGATGTCGCAACGGGGATGATATGAAAAAGGTTCTGCTTCTCAGTATGCCCTTCGGCGCGATGGAACGTCCTTCGCTCGGCCTCAGTTTGCTCAAAGCGCAGTTGACGGAGGCGGGCTTCGCGTGCGATGTGCGTTACCTGATGTTCGCGTTCGCCGAATACATCGGGCACGACGAATATCAGTGGATGTCATATCAACTCCCCTACACAGCCTTCGCGGGCGATTGGTCATTCACGAGCGCACTGTACGGGAAGCGGCCTGATATTGACCATGACTACATCCAAAAATTACTGCGTGAACAGTGGCAGATACAGGAGCGAGACATCGAGCGAATCTTGCGCGTCCGTTCATTAGTTCCTCATTTTGTGGATTATTGCATGGCCGCCGTACCGTGGGCTGATTACGCGATGGTCGGTTTCACTTCGACATTTGAACAAAACATCGCGTCGTTGGCGCTCGCCCAAAAGATCAAGGCCGAGCATCCCCAAATCGCCACCGTTTTCGGCGGCGCGAATTGGGAAGCGGGGATGGGCCATGAGTTGCACAAGCAATTTTCTTTTGTGGATTATGTCTGTTCCGGCGAAGCTGAGAAAAGCTTTCCCGCTCTTGTGCAGTGTGTCCTCTCCGGTAAATCCGTAGAGGATTCTCCGGAGCCGATTCGCGGTCTTATCTACCGCTCGCAAAACGGTGAGTCGATCTACACCGGCCCTGCCGAAATGATAAGCGATATGGATCAGCTTCCGTATCCTGACTTTACCGATTATTTCCGCGACCTTGAGCAGTGCACAATTTCGGCTCCCGTCGTACCGACGCTGCTTTTTGAAACGTCGCGCGGCTGCTGGTGGGGAGCGAAATCTCACTGCACATTCTGCGGACTGAACGGCGGCACAATGGCCTTCCGTAGCAAAAGTCCACGGCGCGCGCTCGACGAGTTGGAGTATTTAGCCGACCGCTGGCAAACCGAGCAAGTCGAAGCGGTCGATAATATCCTCGACATGAAATACTTCAACGATATGCTGCCCGCGTTGGGACGTGCGCGCCGTCCGCTGCAACTCTTCTACGAAGTTAAATCCAACCTCTCCCGGTCGCAAGTCAAGCTCTTGCATGAAGCCGGCATTCACCGCATTCAGCCGGGCATCGAAAGCATGAGCGATCATATCTTGAAGCTGATGCGCAAGGGCACGACGGCGTTACGCAATATTCAGCTACTGAAGTGGGCGCAGGAATACAATATTATCGTCGAGTGGAATGTCCTCTACGGATTTCCCGGCGAGACCCTTGAAGATTACGCAAAGATGCTGGACATGCTGCGGGCAATTCGCTTTCTCAGGCCTCCCTGCGCGACGGGACCGATCCGGCTCGACCGTTTCAGTCCATACCATAACGCCCCGGCAGAGTTTGGCCTGATCAATGTGCGACCCATGACGATCTACAGTTATCTATATCCGTTTGATGCTGAGACTTTAAGCCGCATGGCGTATTACTTCGATTTTGATTATCAACCGGGGGTTGATCCGACCGGGTACGCCGCCGAAGTAATCGCCTATGTTCAGGATTGGCAGCGCAATCCCGAAAAAGGGACACTGTGTTGCATTACCCGACCGGACGGCACGCTGATGCTGATTGACACACGCTCGGACGCGACCGTGCCGGAGCTAATGCTTTCGGGTCTGGAACAAGCCGCCTACGAGTATTGCGACGAACTGCACTCAACCGCCAACGTCATACAGTATTTGCGTCGGTCGTTTCCCGGATGGCAATTTACCGACGAGCAAGTCATCGCGTTTCTCGATTCGCTCGTCGCCAACAGACTGATGGTCACAGATGGCGACAACTATCTGAGTTTAGCCGTGCGTGTCGCTCCGGCACTGACGGAATCTGAACGACATGAACGCGCGACGCCTTTCCCGACGGACAGCTTACCGTTGCGACCGGCGAGCAGTTACCTTCGCGCGGAACTGAAGGTACTTCAGGTATAGCTGTCGAGTTGCCGCTCAAGGCTGTAAAAATTTCAGGATGCTATAATCGACACACTATGACTCTTGGGAAAAAACAGATCGTCTCGGCGCAAGTCGTCTTACAACCGGCGAGCGGTAAATCTTCCGGCTCGCAAATCGCAATCACCTCGGAAAACATCCGAGATTTTTTGCCGTCACAGGAAGCCGTTGCGATCACACGCAAGGCTTTCGTTGAAGCGGGATTTGAAGTGAGCGAAGTGGTGGCGAACAGTTTTTCAATCACCGGCCCGGTGAGCATGTTTGAAAAGGTTCTCAAAACACGCTTACGCCGCGAGTCCGAAAGCGGCGCCGTGAAGGCTGTTCGCGCGGATGGCTCCGCGACTTTCGAGCTCCCGTTGAAAGAACTTCCGAAAGAAGTTGCCCAAGTGGTTGAGGTGGTGACTTTCACCCCGCCGCCCGACTTCGGTCCGAATAACTTTTGAAGATTTCTTGACGGCGATGCGTGCCGATGACCGACAGTTTGAATGGGGCGAATCCTGCGACCGCAAGGTCAGCGCCCGCACGCCGCTTCAGTGACCTTACAGTCTTGTTTGATTTTGATTGAGTGCATTTTTTGCTTGGGTTGGCCGAGATTCATTGAGCCGATGGTCAGCGATTCTTTACCATAGCGGACGCAGAGAGGGGTGACATAAAGTTTTTCTCCTGCGATTTTCTGCGTAGTCTGCGATGAATCTTGATTGAGGCACACTCGACCGCAAAACTGCTCTCGTCCCAACCCAATGGACACGAACATGCTGAGCACAACAAGTCACACCAAGTCCTCAAAGTCCCCAGAATTTATCCCTCCTGCCATCCGTAATTCTTTGCTGATGCGACAGGACGGATTTGGAGTGTACGAAGGAATAGTTGATGACAATACCAGAAACATTTTGCTGTCAGAGGCAGTTACTCTCTCTCTAAGTGCGGTGGCGTGCAACGTCCCCGTCTCTGACCGCGAAGAAGTACGTGGAGGCAAACCGGCCCGACACTTCCTCAACGGATCGGGCGGAGGATTGCAGGAAGCGTTTTACCAAGCACCCTGGCTGCTCAAGTTTCTGCGTGGGATTACTCACCCTTCACTCGTGCCGACAGGCTCGCTCGGCACTTACTCATACTACGCACGTCCCGGCGATTACCTGGCGATCCACCGCGACATTGTGACCTGCGATGTGGCGGTGATTACTTGTTTGAGCGATGTTTCGGAAGCTCCCAGCGACGGCGGGATGTTATGTCTCTACCCGGAGCGACTCTTCGAGCCACTCTCAGTCATCCGCGCCACTTCCGCGCAGGGAGCGGTCAAGCTGCGGCTGAAGCTTGGTCAAACCATCGTCATGTACGGCGGAATCATTCCCCACGCTCTGCTGCCGGTCGCCGAAGGACAAGTACGCATCGTCTCGGTGCTCTGCTATCGCATACCCTAACGATCATCCATCAGCCATTAGCCGGACAAATGGAGCGCGTTGCTCTTTAATCCTAGTGCGTTCGAGGCGCAAGCGAGCTTTAAGGGTTGAGCTTGTTTGGTCTTAAAAGCTGATCGCTATTTTGATCGTACTTTGGGCGCTCCTTCGGTCTTTCGCTTCTTCTGAGTGCCGGTAGCCTTTGTGCTCGGTCGGGTCTGAGCATCACCGATGACCCGGATGGGTTCTTCGATAATATTGGGAATGCTTTCGTCCTTCTGCTTGATTCCAGCACGGTTCGAGCGGATGTTTTTACCTGAGCTTTTCACAGGTTTATTAGCCATCACTGTACTCTCCTTCAACGGTTAAGGGTGAACGCATGATGCAGGGCATTAAAACATAACCAAGAATTAGCAGACGCGCAGCGGGTGCCATGCTTTATCGTTCGGGCGTAAAAGTCCGCTTATTGTAGGATTAGACGCCCATTCAGGCGTCTAATTAGCGTTAGCCCGCTTCGCGTAAAACCGAACGGCATTTGAGGTAAAAAAAATGAAAAGAAATTTCTTACTCGTTCTTCAAGGTTTATTATTAGTCGTTGCTTTTGCTCTGACCTGCCCGACGCTTTTGGCGCAAACTCGCCAACAACCGAACGAACAAATTAAAACCGGCATTGTTACTCTTTATGCGCGTGACCCGTTAGCGCAGTCATTTTGTTTTCGTGACGGCGGTTTCGGTTCGGTCTTTCAAGAGAACGAAGTGCGAAACCGTTGCAGCGATATTAACTTTAACGGCTATCGTCAGAAAGACGAGGCGGACATTTTCAAGATTGCCGTCGAAGGCGGAAGGCAAGGCGTTATTTTTGACTTGGGAACAACTGATGAGTTGCAGAAAAAATACGGCTATGCGGAAACTGTCGGCAGAGGGCAAGGTTTTGCTTCATTGCAAGTCAGAGATGGAAAAGTTTATATCTTGCAAGACCGCCGCGCCCGCACAACACAAGAACTAAGCGAACCTGAGTTTTTGTTTCAGAAGCCTTCGTCGGAAACCGAAACAGTTTCCGTCAAGTTAGGGCATATTTACTTGATGCGGCTGACTGACCGAAGCGAGAAAGACTTTGAGCGGATTGTTAAATTGCTGGTTATCGCGCACGTTCCGAACGAGTCAGTAACAATACGCTGGCAAGTCTTGTAGGCAACGGACGGGCTAACAATTCAATGGACGTGAGGGCGAAACAGCGACTTTCTTATCGCGTTGTCCGTTGAACTCAAACGGGCTTGATGGCGGTTTCGCCCCACGTCATCTCAGCCGTTAGGCGCTTGCCCTGAATGGAAATGGACATTGAGGAAAAGAAGAAGATCGAGGACGCATTGGCGCGTTATATCAGTGTGTTAGCCGACAGCCTCAGGCAGACTTCTCACGCCAACGACCGCCATGCCTACGTGGCGCATCTGGCCGAGGCCGCTATCATGTTTGCATTGGTGCATCGGGGCGAGCCGCTTTCAACGTTGAAGGAGAAGATGGCGGCGGAAGGCCGCAGTTATGGGTGGGGCTACCTCCAGGGCAGCGAAGGGGAGGCCGCGGAGGGCGCGTTTAATGAGTTCGCGGCGCTGGTTGAAAGCTTGTAGCCCGCGCCTAACAAGGGGATGAACCGGACTCGTAATAAGCGGCGCTCTCAAGCTCAAGTTAATTGCTCGCCGGTTATCCCCGGCGTTATGCATCTTACGGTTCTGTGAGATGGAGAAGAACAATGAACGATCCAACGTCACTTGAATTTGATGACAATCCATTGCTTGTTGAAATCGAACGGTTGTTTCAAGAGAAAGCCCCGGACTGGAAACTACAGAATGCAATGTACTCTGAAACTGATGACGGTAAGATTTATTGTGAGTGGCAATCTGGAGAGAATAAAGTCAAGATTCAAGTTGTTGTTATGGCATCGGTCGAAGAAGCAGACGCACACTTTCAGATGTTTGATTGGCACATCCCTCTGACGCAAACGCATATGTTGGAGATGGCGCAGAATGCTGGTAGTTTCCAGTTGCCACAACCAATTGAACCGGATGCCGAGTTGCCGGGTGTCGGTGATGACAATCATATTTGGAGCAGAAGTAACGAAGAAGGTGAAAGCATAATCAAGCTGAGAAAAGGCCACATGATTATGCAAGTAGATGGTTCGTCGTATGAAGTTGCCGAAAGGTTTGCGCGGCTTGTCGCTGAAGGTATACGCGCCGCATAACAACCGATTGCAGCGCGACGCCTCGATAGCCTGCTTCTCAAGGTGCTTCCTTCGTCGCAACTTGTGTGCTGCTTGCTCGGCGCGGCTGAATCGGAGCGTTCGGCTGCAACGGCGCGTGTAATATGAAAGAAGTCGGAGACGGATTGTTTCAGCTTGAGCTTTCTGAAATTATCCGAGTTAATCAACTTATCCGAGTGAAGATTGACCTTGACGGCTTCGCGTCTTGGTATGGTCAACTTTCCTTGCCTGAACAACGTGCACTTGTCGGCTGTTTGTTTGAATTTGCTTGGCAAGCTGGCGTTGACGACGCTATTTTGAACGAAGCAATTTTGGCAGCCGACTTAGAAAGTTCGCTTGCGGCAAAAACCATTTCTATTCTACGAAAGCCACATTTTCTTGATTTAGTTAGTTTTGACCATTGGCTTAAGCAGCTTGAGGAGTCGGACAGACTTGCTATTTTCACTTTTTCTGTTTACGTGTTTGGCATAGCCGAAGGTAAAGTTTACCGAAACGAACAGATAGCATATTGTAATCATTGGTGGCATCGAGACTTGCTTGATGAGCGCGTTGTGCAAGACCTTCTAAACAACCCGCAGTTTTGGGCGACTTCGATGCAAAATGATGACCGCATTAAAAACAAAAGCCGTTGGCGGTGGTTGCGTGGTGGATAGTTGCAGCCGAACAATTCAATGGACGTGAGGCGGAAACAGCGACTTTGTTTTAACGGTGTCTTTTAACCGTTAGCTTGCGTGGTGGCGGTTTCCACCCTCGTCATCTCAAGCGTTAGATGCCTGTTGAGAGTTGAGCATGGAGAGATGGAATCAACAACTCTGGTCTAAGCCGGCGAAGGCGATAATTCTTATCTTAACCGCGCTGTGTTTCCTCTCGGTGTCAGCTTTCGTCGGCAGGATGTTACAAACAGAAAGTGGTAGGGATTCCGACGCCTACCTCTACCTATGGGAACCCGCGCTTCTCCTCATAGCAGTCCTCATGACCCGTGGCTCACCGCCACGGATGAAAATGGATATACTTCGAGCGCCCGCGTGGCACAGAGGTCGGTTGTAAACTGGTGTTCACGAACCCGCATAGCAGTCCGCACCCGG
>JALZJL010000171.1 GCA_030859785.1 Acidobacteriota bacterium | reverse complement strand
AGAAAGATCGAGTATGGTCGCACCAGGCACGGATCGGGACCTCCACAATACATTGAGTTGCTGAGCAACAACCGATGTATCAGAAAGTCCTTGTCTGTGCCAATCTCATGTGGACTGATTTAGGTCGGAGGCGTGAAGTCTGAACCTCGTATCATGTGGACGAAACGCTATTGCCACCCGCAACGGCTGGTAGAAGCCGATGTCTGGGCAACTTGAAGAAAACGTTCGTGGTAGTTTTTGGCATACAAATCAACGCGTTGCTTGATCCGGCTGAAGAGCACGCAGCGCACACTCTCATCCGTGAGCCGGTCATGGAGGTAGCGCATCGCGCTGGTTTCACCCCAGTATTCGCGATCTTCCCAAATCTCGACCGGCGTTCCGCCCATTCGTTGCGCGAGATCGACCAGCCGTGAATCGCGGACGTTGCGACCGTTGCTCAGGAAGAGCTTGTTGTAGTCGAGCATCAAACTGTTCTGAAGCCCGAAGAGCGTGGAGTCTGCGGCAGCAGTGTGAGTCAGATGGCCGAACTCGTGAGCGATCTTGGTCGCGGCCAGGATGTTCCCACCGATGACATCAAATGAACCTTTCGGTGTCAATGAACTCATCACAGGAAAATAGATTGGGTTCGGATAACCCTCGTCGATGCGAGAGCCGAGTGTGATATTTGCCGCCGTGAGCCTGCCGGAATCGTCCCAAGTGTATTTGCCTGTCGTTGCCCCCTGGGAATTATCGCGAGAGACGGTGATTGTCAAAGTGAATCGAGAGTCGTGCTCATACGTGTCCCACTGCTTGCGCCCGGCTTCCGTCGAGAGAAACTCTTTCTTCCACTCCTGATACCGAACCGTGTATTTTTCCGGAATGTCTTCCCTGATGCCGCCCTTGCTTTCAACCAGTGGCTGTGCGGCGCGCATTCCTGCACCCGCCGTGCCGTGATATGCGGCGATTGACGAGGGGCACGATCCTCGCGACGGTTTTTGCAGAGTTGAGGGGTGTCGCCCAGTGTGACGCGAATCCGTCGGCTGTCGGATGGCGAGGCTCCACGGAGGAAGCAGGCAGAACAATGTGCCCAGTAGCACGAAGAAGGGAGCGCTGCGCGATAATCTCATTTGGTAAATCCCCAGGGTCTTCGACACGGCAGGCACGCCAGCCACATCATTGCGCCGACGCAGGTTGAGCGAGTACTTCTAAACCATCGTTGCCTCTCAAGTCAACATTTTCGCCGGCGAGCGGTGTCATTGTGAGGTTATTTTCATCTGACGCCCTTCATTTATCAGTCAGAGATCAGCGGTCAGCCAGTCATCTGTAGTGCGTCTCATTCAGCTTCGCGCCGCGTGTTTCGGGTGCTCCTCGGTGAGTATCTTATTTTAGCTGAAAGCTGAAAGCTGACGGCTGAACGCTTACCATTCATGATGCCTTTCTCATCCGACGCGCTTCATTCATAATGCATTGTCACCGCGAGTCGCAAGGAGATTATCAAGATGGCATTGCCAAAATCAGAACTGTTGTGCCCAGGCGATTCACGGGCGGTTCACGGGGCGCGGCATCGGTATCATTGACACGATCCACCTGGTCGAAGTTTCACGCGCCATCGAAGCGATGGAAAGCTCACGTGCGTTGTCGCGGGATGAACTGAACGGAATCAAGGGGTGGTTCACCGCTTACCTCCGCTGGATGACGACTCACCCTTATGGCATTGACGAGCGTGAAGCGAAAAACAACCACGGCACGTGCTGGGTGATGCAGGTCGCCGCGTTCGCCCGTCTGACGGGTCACACGGAACTCATCAACTACTGTCGCAATCGTTTTAAGACCATCTTCGTACCCAACCAAATGGCTCCCGACGGAAGCTTTCCGCTTGAGATGAAACGCACCAAGCCGTACGGTTATGCGCTCTTCAACCTCGAAGCGATGGCGGCGATCTGCCAGATACTGTCTGCGCCGGAAGACAATCTCTGGACGTACAAACATACTGATGGTCGTGGCATGCGTCGTGGTCTGGCATTCATGGCGCCCTACATTGAGAACAAAAAGAGATGGCCGCTACCGCCGGACGTGATGTATGACCGCGAGTGGCCGATGCGTCAGAGCAGCCTGTTGTTTGCCGGTCTCGCGTTCGGCAATCCTGAATACATCAGGGTTTGGAAAAGATTGAAAGCCGATTCGACCGTCGAAGAGGTCGTCCGAAATTTCTTCATCCACCAGCCAATCCTCTGGGTGAAGTGAACGGTCGTCACAATCACAAACATCAGGCACATGGATGATCCAGATTATCTTTCAACACCGTAAGGGTTTGCTTGAATGAAAAACTATATTGACAATCCAGGCAGTTTTTCTACCCACTCGTTTCTCGTGATGGTCATCATCACTGCCTTGACCTGGACGGGATGCAACCGTCCGGCGGGTTCGGGCGGGCAGAATGTAACGCTGATCCTCGGCGCTTACACGACGCCGCGCGAAGCTTACGGTAAAGCCATCCTCCCGGCGTTCCAGAAGCATTGGAAAGAGAAGACCGGCCAGCAGGTCGACTTTCAGGAGTCCTATCAGGCGAGCGGCGCGCAGGCACGCGCTGTCGTCGGCGGCTTCGAGGCCGATGTCGTCGCGTTGTCGCTCGAAGGCGATGTCGACAAGATCGCCGAAGCCGGCCTCATCACCCATGACTGGAAAGCGAAACCCAACCGTGGGATGGTCAGCACTTCAATCGTCGTCATCGCGGTGCGGCCCGGCAACCCGAAAGGCGTGCGCGACTGGCCCGATTTGGCGAAACCGGGGCTGAACGTGTTAACGCCCGATCCGAAGACCTCCGGCGGCGCGCAGTGGAACATCAATGCCATCTACGGAGCGGCGTTGCGCGGGTTCGCCGGCGTCCCGAAGGACGACCCCCAGGCGGCGCGCCGATTTCTGAAGGGCGTCTTTAACAATGTCTCGATCATGGATAAGGGCGCGCGTGAGTCGATCACTAATTACGAAAAAGGTGTCGGAGATGTGGCCGTCACCTACGAGAACGAAGTGCTGGTCGGTCGGCAGTCGGGGCAGAAGTACGAATACGTCACGCCGCGTTCGACGATTCTGATTGAGAATCCGGTCGCGCTGGTCGACAAGAATGTGGATCGACACGGAGTGCGCGAGGTGGCCGAAGGGTTCATCAATTTTCTATGGGAGAAGGATGCGCAGCGTGGATACGCGAAGTACGGCTTGAGGCCGGTCGACGAAGAAGTGGCGGAGGAAGTGCGGGCACAGTTTCCGACGGTAGAAGATTTGTGGCGGGTCGAGTACCTCGGCGGATGGAACAAAGTCGCGAAAGACATCTACGGGCCGGGTGGAGCGTACACGAAAGTCTTTGAGGAGTTGCACACCACAAAATGATCATCCTTCGGACTCAACAGATTGCCTGCCAAAACAATGAATTAAGGGCGTTCCGGCGTTTATCCGTGTGCGTGCTGGTAGTCCTTTTCGCTGACCTCAGTTTCGCTCAGACAGGAGGTCCGGCACCGCAGGACGACACGCAGGTGTGGCCCGAAGTGCAGATCACGATGCCGCTCAATAAGCGTGTGGACTTAACCGTCAACGGTCAGTTGCGTATTGGGCGCCGCGTCACCGACTTCGTTAACGAGCGTGGCGGGATGGGTCTGGCGATCAAAGTGGGAAAGTACCTGACACTCGCTCCGAGTTATGTCCATATCGCGTCCCAGCCGACGCCGGATCGCAAAGCCTTCGAGAACAGATTGATCTTCGCCGCGACGGTGCGCCTGCCGGCGTTTAAGAGTTTCATTGTCACCGACCGTAACATTATTGAACGGCGCTTTCGCACCCCGACCAATTCGACGCGATATCGCAACCGCTTGCAGGTCGAGCGGGCGGTGAAGATCGGCGGCGCGGACTTGCGTCTGTTCGTGGCCGACGAGGTGTTCTACGATTGGAGCGTCGACAGTTGGACGCGCAACCGATTCGCGGTCGGGATGGGCCGGTCACTGAACAAATTCTTCAGCACCGATGTGTACTACATGAGGCAGAACGACGGCCGCAGTCGCCCCGGTGACATTCACATCCTCGGGTCGGTGCTGAGAGTACGTCTGTAAGTGCACACGCCCGCGCCGGTTAGAATCACAAGCGGAGCAGCCGAGCCGAAGGAGCCGCATAAATCTCGCGCGTGAGTGAGGGATAAGTTAATGTGCTGAACAACGTTGACTCGCCGCCGGAAGTTAGGGTAGAAGCGTGTTGCTATTACGTTGTAGAAAAGAATGAACCCGAAGCATCCGCATGCCGGCTGCTGAACCTGGCCGCGACTCTGTATTTTTCACTATCGACAGACTTGACGGTTTTAATTCGGCGAGTAATTACTCTTGCCCATTGACCAAGGAGACTCACCATGAATAAGTTCAAGCATTGCCTTACCGCATCAACCGGCGTCATGCTTGTTATAACGATGACGACCTTAGCAATCATGCTGACGGGCGTGAACGCGTGGGCGCAATCTACCACCGTCTTCGCCACTGGCCTGAAAGCGCCAACCAAAATCATTTTCAGCCAAAACGGTAATCTGCTGGTTGCCGAAGCCGGCGATGGACCGAACACCGGGCGCGTCTCGATTGTTGACCGCAACGGCAATCGCCGCACGCTGCTCGATGGCTTGCCCGCGGGGCTGGCTGCTCCTAATCTCGAACCATCGGGGCCGGAGGGTCTGGTACTCAATGGGAACACATTGTACATCACCATCGGCATCGGCGATGTCGTCCGAGCCGGCTCAGTACCAGGCACCGAAGTCCCGAACCCGAACGGCCCATCTTCGCCGATCCTCAGTTCGGTGATGGCCGTCCACTTCGATTCGAGTATTGACTTCCTGTCGAGCAGCTTCACGCTGTCTGTCGCCGACCACTTCACATTAGCTGATGGCTTTGAGGTCGCGTTGCAGAACAACGCCGGAGAGCGGGTGCGGATCGAACTGTTGGCCGACTTTCGTGATTATGTTCGCGACCCGCGGACTATTGTGCGTCCCTCGCATCCGTTCGGATTAGAATTCAATGGCAATGCCTTTTACGTACCTGATGCCGGTCAGAACACGGTCGTCGAGTTGAAGGTTGAGCCTCGTCGAGTCCAGACGCGTGTGCGCTTTGCTCCGCTGAGCAATCCCACCCCGGTCGGCCCACCGCTAATTGAGGCGGTACCAACCAGCATTCGCCAGTTCGGCGATGACCGCAACGAAATGTTGGTGACGCTGCTGAGCGGTTTTCCGTTTCCTGTCGGCGGTACTCAAGTCCGTAAAATCAATGTCGCGACGCAGAGCAATGAGTTACTGATCGGCGGGTTGTCGTCGGCGATAGATGTGGTTGGGCTGAAATTTCGCGGGCAAGATCAGTTCTATGTGCTTGAGTACAGTGCCAATCAATTGGCGCAAGCGCCGGGGCGGTTACTGCGCTTCGATAGTCCTCAAGGGCCGCCGACGGTGGTTGCGAATACCCTCGTGACGCCAACCAGCATGGCACCCGATTTTGCGACCGGAGCAATGTTCGTCACGGAGATTTTTACCGGCCGGATCATTCGCGTGGGAATTTAGTTTTGCCGCTTAAATCTCTGCGGGGGAATACCCGCAGAGATTTACAGGGGCCGGGTTGTTCATGCCAACTGTTGATGAGTTCGCCGGTATTCCTCAATAGCTTTCAACTCTCGTCGACCCATCTCCTCCAACTTTTGTAACCAACCCTCCCGATAAGGCAGCAGCGCGTCCCGCAGAGCTTCAGCGACAGCGAGATTACGAAACCATTTCTTATCGGCGGGGACGATCAACCACGGAGCATGCTTGGCGCTGCAACGATTGAGCACATCTTCGTATGCGACCGTGTAATCATTCCAACGCTCGCGCTCTTTCCAATCGCCGACCGCCAGTTTCCAGAACTTGGTCGCATCCTGCTCGCGTTTAATGAGTCGCTTCGCTTGCTCCTCTCTGCTGATGTGCAGATAGAATTTGAGGATGATGGTGCTGGAATCCGCCAGTAGATGCTCGAAATTGTTGATGTGCTGAAAGCGCATCTGCCACACCTCCTCCGGCGCGAGGTTGTGAACACGTGCTACCAGCACATCTTCGTAGTGAGAGCGGTTGAAAATCTTGATGTGCCCGGTGGCCGGCGTATGCGCGTGTATGCGCCAGAGGAAATCGTGTGACAGTTCTTCTTCGGTCGGGACTTTGAAAGACGCCACCTCGCAGCTCTGCGAATTGAGCGGCCCCGACACGGCGCGAATCGTCCCGTCCTTGCCGCTCGTATCGCGTCCCTGTAACACAATGAGGACGCTCTGCCGCCGCGCCGCGTACAGAAGTTCCTGTAACTCAATCAGTTCTTCGAGCAGATGCGCGGTTATCTTTTCCCCTTCATCGCGCTTCAATCCCGCATCCGCGCCGGGATCGAAATTCTTTAACTCGATGCGGCCATTGCTTTCGACTCGGTACGCGTAACTCATTGTCAGATTCCTCCGGTACTTTGCTTCGACACCCGACGTGATACATCAGTGCTTACAAGATGGTGAGCGCGATACTATCAATCATTCATCCCAGCTCAAGGAATTAACCGGGCTGTGGTCCAGGTTTTCACGCGCGTGGTCGTAGCGTTGAATAGTCTTCGGGTCTTTGTGCTTCGTCACCATCTGCACCTCGCGGTACGTATGACCGTCGTTCAGAAGCTTGGTCACGACCGTGCGACGCACTATATTGGCGACAGAAGCGCCGCCATGTGTCAACAACTCTGGGCGCGGATTCCTACCGCCTATCATCGCGCGCATGGTTAAAGCTACTTTTGGGAAGCGTACCGCCTCGTTATCCCTGCCGCACAGCACACGGTGGCAGGTAAGGAGACGGGAGTGACTGCGCCTGTGGAAAGATGGAACAATACGTTGCGCCAGCGACTCGCTCGCTTCGTCAGAAAGTCGTTGTCGTTCTCCAAGTCGGATGAAATGCACGTCACCTGTGTGCGGTTGTTTTTGCATTACTACCACCGATCAGTGGCTCTCTCTCGTGGTTGAACTACTACCCGAGTAAGTAACAACCCTTGACGTGACAGAACCGCACCTGCTCATGCCCCCGGGTCCGTCCAAACCATGAACGCTCAGGCGAGCGGCATGAGTAGACCGCGCCCCGCGTAGCCGGTCATCTGGTCCAGCGTCATTGCAAAATTATCGCGCACGAACGGGATGCCGCGCACCCGCCACAGAATCTCGGCGTTCCTCCATGATGCGTCGCGGGCGCGTCGGACACTCCACATCGCCAGCAAGTTATCCACCCTGCCCAAGCCCTCGTCTATCACCCCGACGATGCCGGTGGCGAGGTGTCGCATTGCCTCCGGTTCGGCCTCCGCCAAGATGCCATTGACGTATTGAAAGTCTCGGTGCTGGGGACTGTTCCGGTTAGGCGCGACGTTCAACTCTTCGCAAGTCTGAACCACCGCGAACGGCAGATCGTGGTTGATGTGCGCGTTCATCCCGCATGCAGCGAACTGCACCCGCATGACCCTCGCCCGATGCCTCGCTTCAAATAGCGCCCGCCACGCGCGCGGCGCGGACCGCCGGTCGCGGAGCCAATCGGCGACCGCTCCGAAGTATAGATTGGCGAACACCACGTCGAGGCGGTTGAGCCACTCCGCGTCCTCCCACCCCCCGGCAGGCGAACGCGCCTTCACCGCCCGCGTCACAAGCAGGTAGAGCACGTTGAACCACTTCAGGCCGTCATTAATCGGCAGCACATCGTCAATCTGCTCCATCCTTAGTATCACTTCTTCGATAGTTAACGGCGGCGGCGCAGCGACAATCCCGGCGAGAACATTGTCAGACATACTCCCCTCCCTAACAATTCTATCAAGCTTATGTCTTTGCCACGCAGACTGACCAGCAAACTTCGGCAGGGCTCGTGAAAGCACTCGCAGAGACTTTCAACCACGATTCGATTTCAAGATGCGGGTTGGCGTTCCCACAAGCTGATACTTTGAAATACAACCGGCAGGTCAATCGGCAGCAGCCTGAATTCGGCACCAACTTTTCTTTTGAATTTTGCGAGCACCCTCGCCCGCGCTCTGCCCGAGACCAAGATAGCGAGGGTGAAGTCTAAAAACAACAACTTCCGCTCCGTCACAGCGGACCGAAGCCACACATACCTGAGCAACTCGCTCATCATCACTACCAAAACATCTTCGTCCCCTAATCAGGCGGGCGATTAACCCCAGAGGAAGGCGGTTCTCGCGGTACAGACTCATCACCTGTGAGACGTGCGCGTAACGCCGGTCGAGCAGCATGAACATCTGCGAGAAGTCGTCGCCCTTGAACTCCATTCGGTGGAGGCTTTCGTCCTCCAGGAACCACGTGCCGAACTTCAGGAAGGTCTCTTGGAAGGCGTGGACATACTTGCTTTGTACGTCCGCGATCTCATACGCGAGCCGTTCGATTCCTGTGTCTCTGACGACGACCGTCTCTCCCTTGCGACGCCCGAGTAGTTTACACGCGAGTGGATCGTCCGCCGACAGCTCGCCGCGCTGACGATCCACTGGCGGCTCGTCGAGGATGGTGAAGATTTCAGCACCACACCTTTGTTTCGCAACGCGTGGTCGTTGTGTTCGTCTTCGAGTAGCACTCGGTCGCAGTCCTTCAATGCCTCGCTCTCGATCCGCGACAAACCTGGCTTTCTGATAACTGAAGCCGAGGTGCTTCAATAGGTGCGCAATGTAGAAGACATTGTAGCTGACCCCGAACTGATCTTTGATTAACTGCTGCACCATCGGGGAACGCCAGCATGCCCCACTGAAGCCACAGGCTTCGGGCCCGGCGTCGATCTGGCGCGAGAGTTGGCGGCGCTGCTCTTTCGACAGTTTCGGACGACGACCCGGCGACTTTTTGAAGGCCACGCCGCGGACGCCGTAGCAGAGGAACTTGTGGACATACGCTTCGACCTGTGCGACCGACAGTTGGAGGATGCATGCCGCCTGCTCGGTCTCCTGATAGTGGACGACGGCGAAGATGGTCAGTATGAATTTAACGAGGCGCAGATCACCGAGTTGCTGCGCCGACTTGAGTTGGCGGTCGAGGGCTTGGCGCTGCTCAGTAGTTATGGTAAGACGAAAGTGAAAGCATCTGGAGACTCCTTTTGTTTGTGGACTAGGGCGAGCGCATCTAAATTCGAGGTAGTATCGAAAGTTGTGGAAATAAGATGAGGCTCTGAAAAAGAGATAGCGTATCCTTGTTTGACCATTAACAAACCACATGTCGGTTAGCAGCCGACAGAAAGGATACGCTATGCAAGAATTC
>JALZJL010000158.1 GCA_030859785.1 Acidobacteriota bacterium | reverse complement strand
ACGCGCAGGCGACACTGCCGCTGTTGGTGCGTGCGCACGCGGCGATGAGCAAACTGCCTGCCGACGATCCGTGGGTGGCGGGCAAGCGCCGCGAGTTGCTCGAAGTGATTCGCGCGTGCGCCGGCCTTTGGGTCGAAGCCGTCTCGACCGAAGCGACGATGACGCCCGGCGGCGAGGTGCGCGTCACCACGACCCTTGTCAATCGCTCCGACTATCCATTCCGCATCGAAAGCATCATGCTGCCTTTCGCCGCTTCGCCGCAGACGGTCAACGCCGATCTAAAAAACAACCAACCACTCTCCACACCGCTCACGGTGCGCGTGCCGGCGGGCGCGGTGGTTAGTCAACCGTATTGGTTGAGGAGCACGCCGGGCAAAGGCACTTACGCCGTCACCGACCAACAGTTGATTGGCACGCCGGAGAATGCGCCCGACTTGCAGGCGACCATTAATGTTCTGACTCCCGAAGGAGAGCGACTCGTTTTCACCGCGCCAGTCATGTACCGCTGGACTGACCGCGTGCGCGGCGAGCTTTACCGGCCATTCACGATCATCCCGCCAATCGCCGTCAACCTCGAAGAAAAGACTTGCGTTTTCCCCGACCGCCAGCCGAAACAGGTGCGGGTAGTGGTGCGCGCTAACACGGCTGATGTGACCGGCACGCTTCGCCTGCGCGCGCCCACCGGCTGGAGAGTCTCGCCGGAGTCGATGCCATTGGCGCTGAAAAGCCGGGACGAAGAAATGTCCGCCGCGTTCACCGTCACACCACCGCCCGATTCTTCGATTGGTCCGCTCGCCATTGAATTTGACAACATGAACGGCGGCGGTGTCTCCGGCTCGCCCGCGCGGGGCGTGATGCGCATCGACTACGATCACATCCCCGTGCAGACCCTGCTGCCATTGGCGGAGTCAAAGTTGCTGCGCCTCGATCTGCAAAAGAAGGGCGAGCGCATCGGTTATGTGATGGGGCCGGGCGACGAGATTCCCGACGCGCTCCGACAGGTCGGCTATACGGTCACGCTACTTTCCGACCAGGACCTCGATAACGCGAACCTCAGCGCATTCGACGCGATCATCACCGGCGTGCGCGCATATAACACACGCGCCCGTCTGCGCCAGCAACAAACGCGCCTGCTCGATTACGTCGCGGCGGGCGGCACGCTGATCGTGCAGTACAACACTTCCGACGAATCTCTACCCGGCAACCTCGGCCCATATCCGTTCCGGTTGTCGCGCGACCGCGTGACGGTTGAAGAAGCTCCGGTGACGATTCTCACGCCGGATCATCCGCTGCTGAACACGCCAAACAAAATCACCGCCGCCGACTTCGACGGCTGGGTGCAGGAGCGCGGACTCTATTTTCCAAACGGGTTCGACGAACGCTACCAGACGCCGCTTGCGACCAACGATCCCGGCGAGGCTCCTCTGCGCGGCGGCCTAATCGTCGCGCGCCACGGCAAGGGGACGTACATCTACACCGGCTACGCATGGTTCCGCCAACTCCCCGCCGGCGTGCCGGGCGCATACCGCCTGTTCGTGAATATGATTTCTGTGGGGAAGTGAACAGTTTTCAGTTTTGAGATGAAAGCCGAAAACTCGTTTTGAACTGAAAACTGAAAACTCATTAGTTTCTATGAATAAACAAGTCACTGATCGGCCCGCGCATGTGGAGGAGGAGCCGCCATTCGGGCGGAGTTGGACGACGCTGTATGCCGTGGTGCTGATTAACCTGGCCCTTTTGATTCTGCTCTTTTATGCCTTCACAAAATTCTTCGAATGAAACCTCTTGACTGGTTCGTGCTGGTCGGCTTCGTCACCTTCATCGTCGTCTACGGTGTGTGGAAGGGGCGTCGCAACACCGACCTCGAAGGGTATCTGCTGGCCGACCGGCGGATGCGTTGGCCGATGGTCGCGCTCTCGATCATGGCGACGCAGGCGAGCGCGATCACGTTCCTTTCAACGCCGGGGCAGGCTTATGCTGACGGCATGCGCTTCGTGCAGTTCTACCTCGGCCTGCCTCTGGCGATGGTCATCCTGTCGATCACTGCCGTTCCGATCTATCATCGACTGAAAGTCTACACCGCTTACGAATATCTCGAAGGCCGCTTTGATTTGAAGACGCGCGCGCTTGCCGGCGGGTTGTTTCTAATTCAGCGCGGACTCGCGGCGGGCTTAACGATCTACGCGCCGGCGCTGATCTTTTCGCTGATTCTCGGCTTGGACATTCGCTTCGTGATTCTATTTCTTGGCGGGTTGGTGACGCTCTATACCGCGTCGGGCGGAACGAAGGCGGTCGAGCACACGCACTTTCAGCAGGCGCTGATTACCACCGGCGGGATGGTTGTCGCGTTCTTCACGATTCTCGCGCTACTGCCTCGTGATGTGTCGTTCATCGAATCCGTTTCAGTCGCGGGTAAGATGGGACGATTGAACGCGATTGATTTTTCGTTTGACCCGGCGAACCAATACAACTTCTGGTCGGGGCTGATCGGCGGCTGCTTTCTGGCGCTCTCTTACTTCGGCACGGATCAATCCCAGGTGCAGCGCTATCTGACGGGCCGCTCCGTCGCCGAGAGCCGCCTCGGATTGCTCTTCAACGGGATGGCGAAGGTGCCGATGCAATTCGCGATTCTGTTTCTCGGTGCGATGGTCTTCATCTTTTACCAGTTCACGCCGCCACCCCTCTTCTTCAACCCCGGCGAGACACGGAAGATTCAGGCCAGCGCTTCTGCCGGTGAGTTTCAAACACTCGAAACGGAACACGCCGCCGCCGTCGCCATCAGGCAGGGCGAAGTGCGTTCGCTCGTCGCGGCGATGCGGACAGGCGATGCGCAACAACTCGCAAGCGCGGAAGAGGGATTGCGGGCGGCGGATGAGACGGTGCGCGCGGTTCGTGGCCGCGCCATCGAGTTGATGAAGGCCAACGACCCGCGCGCCAACACAAACGACACCAACTATGTGTTTCTGACGTTCGTCACCAGATACATGCCGACCGGCATCGTCGGCTTGGTCATCGCTGCGATCTTCCTGGCGTCGATGTCGTCCACCGCTTCGGAATTGAACGCGCTCGCGTCAACAACGGTGGTCGACATCTACCGCCGCCTCGTCAAAAAAGAAGCGAGCGAGCGCCACTATCTGATCTTCTCGAAATTGGCGACGATCTTCTGGGGAGCGTTCGCGATTCTGTTCGCCGAGTACGCCAGTAACCTCGGCTCTCTCGTCGAAGCGGTCAACCGCCTCGGCTCTCTGTTTTACGGCACGATCCTCGGCATCTTTCTACTCGCGTTTTACTTCAAGCGAATCGGCGGCAACGCGACATTCCTCGCCGCCCTCGTCGGCGAGGCGACCGTGCTCGCCTGCGCGCGATATTCGTCGGTCGCCTTTCTCTGGTACAACGTCATCGGCTGCCTCGTCGTCATCACCGCGGCGCATGTCATCAATCCATTCGTGCGCAAATCTTAAGACGGTCTGACGAGCAGTTTTCAGTTTTCGGTTTTCAGCTCAAAACTGAAAACTGCTTTCTTTGCCTTCCTACTTAGATAGACAACCCTCCACCCCCCATATAGTATTGAGACTCTTTCCCCCCATCTCAGATTTTCCTTGAAAAGAGTGGAGGTCACCACGTGACTAACAATTGGCCTGACGAAACCGCTCCTTGCCAAAGTGTCGCTCGCCCGTCGTCGGCGCGCGGCGTTTCATCGGAACCACGCGGGGCGACGCAGATTTGTTCCGCACAAACATCAACCCGCGCCGGACTCGCCGGGCAACAGCGCCTCAAAAATCACATTCTTGCCGAATTGCCGGAAGCAGAATCGATACGCATCCTTCAGCAGATGAAGACCGTGGCGTTGCCTCCGAAGCGTGTCCTCTATCAAGTTGCGGAGCGCATCCGCTACGTCTACTTTCCGATTGACGCGGTGATCTCATTGGTCTCTGTGATGGAAGAGGGCGCGTCGGTCGAGGTCGGCGCGGTCGGGCACGAAGGGATGTTGGGTGTTCCCCTGTTGCTCGGCAACGACACCGCCGACACGCAGGCCAGGACGCAGATCGCCGGCGCCGCGCTCAGAATGCGCGCCGAAATGTTCAGAGCGGAAGTTCATCAATCCGAAAGGTTTAAAGCGTTGTTGCTGCGCTACGCGCACGGACTGATGACGCAGGTCGCGCAGACGGCGGCCTGCAACCGCCTTCATTCGGTCGGTGGGCGGTTGGCGCGTTGGCTGCTGATCGCCGCCGACCGCACGGGGCGCAACGACTTGCCGTTCACACACGAGTTCATTGCTCAGATGCTCGGCGTGCGGCGCGCCGGCGTGACGGTCGCGGCAGGGATGTTGTCGGATGCCGGGATGATTGGTTACACCCGCGGTCACATCCACATTCTTGACCGCCGCGGGCTGGAGGCTTCCGCCTGCGAGTGCTATGAGGTGGTGAAGAACGAGTTCGATCTGCTGCTGAAGCCGGCTGCTTGAGCGCACGTTGCGACCCGTAGACTTTGCCGAATCCCTCTCTCTGCGAGCATCAATCTGTTTAATCTGGCCTGTCCGCTTGCCGCATCAGATTGCCGCACCCACACGTGTGATACACTGCCTTCCGTCGCTGTTAACTACTAACCACCTGACAAGTCTGTTTGAAATCACCTATTCGACATCGGGCATAGATACAGGTCTTTTCCTTGTGCCGTCTATTGTGCTTGTACACGCGCAAAGACCCAAGGAGAATTTATGTCCGCACACCTTCGACCGCCCACTGAAAACCTCATCCTGAAATCGCTGCCGTCTGACATCTATGCCCGACTTGCCCCACGCTTAGAACCGGTCGCTTTGGAATCAAGTCAAATCATTCACAAGGCTCACGATCCGGTCTCTCATTTCTACTTTCCGGACTACGCGGTAATCTCAGTCGTCTCCATCATGTCTGACGGTGCGACGGTCGAGGTCGGCGTTGTCGGCAGAGAGGGCGTGAGCGGCACCAACGCACTGCTCGGACACGACTCGTCGCCGAACCAGAGCTTAATCCAGGTGCCGGGCAGCGGGCTGCGGATCAAGACCCATCTGCTCCTGACCGAGTTCAATCGCGGTGGCGTGTTGCAGAACATGCTGCTGCGTTACGTGAATAGCTTGATTGCGCAGGTCAGCCAGACCGCTGCCTGCAACCGCCTGCACACCGTCGAGGAACGGCTCGCGCGTTGGCTGCTGATGACGCACGACCGCACTCACGGAGACGAACTGCCGCTGACGCACGAGTTCATCGCGCAGATGCTCGGCACGCGCCGCGCGGGCGTCACCGGCGCGGCTATCGCCCTCCAGACCGAAGGCTTCATCCGCTACTCGCGCGGGAACATCACGATTCTCGACCGGGCGGGGCTGGAAGGTTTCGCGTGCGAGTGCTACAAGATTGTGAAGAGGGAGTTTGACCGTGCGCTCGGCAACCGGGCCTGACCACCGGTTTCGACGCGCGCGGCCTGTTGTTGGTTGATAGTGGGTCAGTGACTGATTGAGTGAGATAATCGAAGGCCTGGAACATAAGGGCCGCGTGACGATTCTGTACGTCGAGGATGACGACGACACGCGCCCCGGCATCAAACGTCTGTTGATTAGTCGCGGCTACCGCGTCATCATCGCCGGCAACGAAGAAGAGGCGCTGGAGCGTGCCGAGGATGGGCGCATCCACGCCGACCTGCTACTCATTGATTTGGGTCTGCCGCCCGCGGACGTGCTCGCCGCCGGGCACCGCATCCGCCACGCGGCGCTGACCGACGACCAGACGCCGCTCGTCGTGATGGCATTCAAATACAACTCCGAGATGGAAGGCCAGAATGTCCACGCCGGGCATCACGATTGGGTGACGTATTTGGGGAATGCCGAGCAACTGGAACTATTGATGACCGCCTGCTACGTGAGCACCCGACCGCATCACCTTAGAATTACGAATTAAATAACATCCCTGAATTTCACCGCAGAGTACGCCGAGGACGCTTCGGCAGACAGACAGCTTTGCATCTGATTGATGATGCTGTCTTAACTTTTCTCTGCGGTGAAATTCGTTTCAACATCACGGCATGTTGCGCTCAACAAGAGCGCCATTACATCTTCTTCTTCGCCTTCCACTCGGCGATCATCTTTTCCTGCGCGCTGGTGTCAGCTTTCGGGTCGCCGGCCTTGACGAGTTGAATCGCCCGCTCGCCATAAGAGACCGCTTCCTGAGTCTTCCCGGTGTCGGCCATGATGCGCGCTTTAAGCCAGAGATTGCCGGGCATCTCTTTCGCTTTGAGTGATTTTTCCAGCCACGTCATTGTCTCGTTAATATCGCCTTTGGACTCAAACGAGAAGCGCGCGGCCTGCATCGGCGTCGACCAGTCGTCGGGCTTCGCGGCTGAAATGGCGGCGCGCGCTTTGGTCAGCGTCAGCGCGTTCACGTCGCCGACATCAACCGTGAACGGAACCATCAGACGCTCCCACCGCAGCACGATGTCGGCGGCGTTCGGCCTCACGTCGGCGAACTCGAAGGTCAGCAACTCGCTCAACTCAGCGGACTGCGGCTTGGCCTTAATGCGCAGCGCGTCCTGCTTCTCGTCATAGCTGTAACTGCCCCATTGATCGGCCACCTTGTTGAAGATCAACGTCCATTCGGCCTTGGCCGGGATGGTGTGCAGGCTGTAGTTGCCGGCTGGCAGTTTCTGGCCGCTGATCGTCACGTCGTCGCTGAAGGCGATGATGGTCGCCTCGTTCGCGCCGGCACGCCACACCTTATCGTACGGCACCAACTCGCCCCAGACGGCGCGCTTCTTAACACTGGGGCGGCTGTATGTGATCGTCACATCGGTGATGCCGACGGTCTGCATCACGCTCGCCTTCGGGCTGGGACGCGGCGTCCGCAACGGTTGCGCCGTCGCGTAGTTCGTAGTCGTCACCATCATCAGCAGCAGCGCCAACGCATGAAGACGGTATTTTCTCAGGGAAGCGTTCATGTTAATTTCTCCTTTTCGCATTCGACAGAGTTTACTTATTCAAAAGTGACAAGTGACAGGTGACAAGATAATTGCGAATTGCGGAATGAAAGAAGCACACACAAGCATCGCGACTTGGTTTTCTAATGTTTGCTAATCCGCAATCGCCCAACATTGTCCTGTCATTTGTCACCTGTCGCTTTTAAGTTGAAAGTCTTAACCGCGATTCGATTTCGTCTGCACGGTGTGTGAATAAACTGGGACGGTGTTTCTCGCGCCGCGCGGTGACGTGATGTTATCAAAGATAGGGCGCGGAAGGTGTTCTCCGGTTGTAAATTTTTACGACGGCGCGACGCAGATGTCATATCTCGGAACTCGGAACATCACATCTGTGTGAGAATAACTACCTAAAGCAATGTTAATGCAGTCTCAAGATTAAACCACAGCCCCGTGATGACTAAATCGAACCATCCAAGATTGGAACACAAGGAAGACCTTCACCGCGAGAGGCGCGGAAGCCCTGTCCGCCGAAGACCGAGCAGAGTAAAGCATCTCAACTCTCTGCTCGGTCTCTGCGAAATCTCTGTGCCTCTGCGGTGACAGTTGTTTCCGTGACAGTCACGTTACGAATCATCAAATCTCCAAATGTCATGTGTTTTGATTTAGCGTTTACTTTTGCCTTATGCCTTTTTACTTTTGCCTTACTACTTAATAAGATGGCCGCCGTCTCGGAAAGATGACTTCCAATTTATGAATAACCTTCAAGTACAAATCGCGACGACCGCGAACGAAGAAAGTAATCCGCTCCGCGACGTGAGATTGTCTTTCGTCGGTTGTGGCGTGATGGCCGAAGCGATGGTGTCGGGGCTGTTGCGGCGGCGTCTGGTCGATCCCGCGCGGATCACTGCGAGCCACCCGCGTGCCAACCGCCGCGCCGAATTAAAAATGAAGTACGGCATCCACGTCGTTGAAAGCAACCGCGATGCGGCGATTGCCCCGGCGGACGGCGGAGACGATGTGAACGACACCCCGGCGCGGAGCAAGATTGTTGTCATTGGCGTCAAGCCGCAACGCCTCGGCGTCGTGCTCGGTGAGTTGAAGGGTGCGCTGACGCCCGCGCATCTTGTGCTTTCAATCGTTGCCGGCGCGCGCATCGAGACTATCTCCGGCGAGTTGCTACACCCGGCGGTTGTGCGCGCGATGCCGAATACGCCGGCGCAGGTCGGCCAGGGCATGACCGTGTGGACGACCACGCCGGAGGTGAGCGACCAGCAGTGCGCCGAGGTCGCCGCGTTGCTCGGTGCGCTCGGCAAAGAACTGCGCGTCGACGAAGAGAAAATGATCGACATGGCGACGGCGCTCAGTGCGACCGGGCCGACATACATTTTTATGATGATGGAGGCGCTTGTTGACGCCGGGGTGCATATGGGTTTTTCGCGCCAGGTCGCGCAGGAGTTGGTGTTGCAAACGATGCTCGGTTCGGTGCTCTTCGCGCAGGAATCGCGCAAGCACCCGGCGGAGTTGCGCAACATGGTCACGTCGCCCGGCGGCACATCGGCGGAAGCGATTTACCAGATGGAGAAAGGGTCACTGCGCACCGTCTTCTCGAAGGCGGTGTGGGCCGCGTACCAGCGCGCGCTCGCGCTTGGCCGGAAGTAAGCAATGGTATTCGATCACGCTGTCTCTTGAGGTATCACGATGAATTTCAAATCAAGTCTCGAAGTGCGGCTTCTCGCTCGGATGCTTGCGGTGCTCGCCTTACTTTTCGGCGTGTATGAGCTACCGCTTACTCGTGCCCAAAGCCAGAACACCCAAAATCCGAGTGCCGTCAAACAGCGCATCGCGCAGGGCGGCGCAAAATCTTCAAAGGCTGTTGCGACGGTGAACATCCCGGAGGGCGTCTCGCTCGCCGACGGTCTGACGGAAGATGAAGCCGTCGCGGTCGCACTGTGGAACAACGCGACGTTTAACGCGGATTTGACGGCGCTCGGCTTCGCTCGTGCCGATTTGAAGGAGGCGGGTTTGTTGCGTAATCCCGTGCTGTCAATTCTCTTTCCCATCGGACCGAAGCAACTTGAGGCGGTCGTCAACTTACCCATCGAACTCCTGTGGCAGCGACCCAAACGTGTCGCCGCCGCGAAAGCGAATGTGGGGCGCGTCGCCGAAAGTTTAGAGCAGAACGCTCTCAACCTCGTGCGCGACGTGCGACTCGCCTACGCGGACGTGATGCTCGCGCAAGACCGCGCCGCCTTAGCCGCGAACGTCGTCGAAACGCGCCGCCCGATTCCAATCATCATGGAAGCGCGCTTTCGTGTCGGCGACATCAGCGAACTGGAGATGAACGCGGCGCGCATCGAAGCCAGAACGTCAGAGGAAGAAGCCGCGCGGCTCAGGCGAGAAGTCCCCATCGTGATAGAGCGTCTCCGGTTCCTGCTCGGTTTGAGCGCGGAGGGGATGGCACTTGAGGTTATGCCCGCGAAGATTGAGCCGGGCGTGCCGGAAAACGCGGAAGTGCTTTTGCGCGACGCGTTCGCCGCGCGTCCCGACTTACGCGCGGCGGAGTTAGCGCTTGAGGCGGCGGGCAAACTTGCGAAGTGGGAACGGTCGAAAATCTTTTCGGTCATCGCCACACTCGACATCAACGGACGCGGCACGAATGGATTTGAAGCCGGTCCTGGCGTCGCCGTGGATGTGCCGATTTTCAACCGCAATCAAGGCGGCATCTCACGCGCTGAGGCGGAAGTCGAACTCGCGCTCAGACAGTACGTCCTGGTGCGGCAGCGCATCGCGTCGGAGGTATTGGAAGCACACGCGCAACTCGTGCAGGCGCGCGAAGCACTCGCCGATATACGCGAGCGCATCATGCCACCGCTCGAAGAAGACGTGCGTATCTGGCAGGCATCTTTCAAGGACGGCGAAGTGCCGTATCTGTTCGTGCTGCAAAACCGTCAACAACTCGATGCCATGCGCGTGCGCGAAGCAGAGATGAGGGCGACGTTGCGCCGCGCCCGCGTGCAACTCGACCGCAGCACGGGAGTGAGTTTCGGCGGAAAGCAATGAGAGCGCAATGACAACTAAAACTTCCCGACAATCGAAATCCTTATTTATGACTCGACAAAATCTCGTCCTTGTTTTCTGTCTCACGTGCGCCGTCGGCTTCGGTGGTTGCTCCGGTCGAAGTGCCGCCCAAAAGCCGGAAGCTCCCGCGAAGGTCGAGAACGCCAAGCCCGAAGCGGAGTTGGCAACTGTGACTTTAACGCCGGAGGCGGAAGCGCGACTCGGCATCAACACCGAAGAGGTCGGCTTTCAAGGAGTGCCGCGCACCCGCACCTTTAGCGGTGAAGTCGTGCTGCCGCCCGACAGCACGGCGACCGTCACCGCGCCGGTCACGGGCACGCTCGTCGCGCAAGGTCGCGTGCCCGCCTCCGGCATGTCGGTGAAGCGAGGACAAACAATCTTCCGTCTGGTCCCGTTTGTCTCGCAGTCCGAACGCGACCAGCGCGAGATTGTGGAACGCGATGTCGCTCTCAGTGCCGACACCGCAAACAAGGAAGTAGCCATTGCCGCAACACGGGTCGAAGCCGCGAAGGTGCGAGCGGCGCGCGCCGAACAACTTGTCCGCGACGGGGGCGGCAGCGTCAAAGCTGCGCAACAAGCGCAGGAAGAACTGAAGCTCGCCGAGATAGATTTGAGCAGTGCCCGCACCCGTTACGCACTCGTCAAGAAAGTCCCCGAATACACCAACCAAGAGGTGACGATACAAGCTCCGGCGTCGTCTATTATCCAGAAGGTTTATGTCGCGCCGGGGCAGACGGTTGCGAGCGGGACGGTTCTGTTCGACACCGCGAGCTACGCGCAGATGTTGATCCGCGTGCCCGTCTACGTCGGCGACTTGAACGCGATTCTTCCCGGACAATCCGCGCGAGTTCACGGCTTGGACGATACAGCGGGCGGGACGACGCGCTTCGCCCGTCCCACGCCCGCGCCGCCCTCCGCCGACCCGAATGCAGCGACGGCGGACATCTACTTCTCACTACCGAATGCCGATGGAGCGCTCCGACCGGGGCAACGCATCGGTGTCACGCTCAACATCAAGAGCGAAGGCGAGAGCCTCGTTGTGCCGGTGTCTTCAATCATCCGCGATACGAACGGCGGGACATACGTTTACGAGGTGATCGCGCCGCACCGCTACATGCGGCGGCGCGTCGAAGTACGTCGCGCGGCAAACGGCGTCGCAGTGCTGGAGCGCGGTCCCGCGTCCGGCGCGAAGGTCGTCACGGCAGGCGTCTCAGAATTGTTTGCAACCGAGTTCGGCAACGGCAAGTAATCGAGAAACAATCGGTTTGAAGAAGTAGGAAGTAAAGATTTTATGATGACGTGGATCGTCGAAACCTCACTGCGTTTGCGCGTCGTCGTCGTCGTGCTCGCCGTCGTGCTGATGGTCGTCGGGATTCAGATCGTGCGTACCTCGCCGCTCGATGTGTTCCCGGAGTTCGCGCCGCCGCTCGTCGAAATCCAAACCGAAGCGCCGGGTCTCTCGACTTCGGAAGTCGAAAGTCTCGTCACGGTTCCCATCGAAAACGCTTTGAACGGCGTTACGTCGCTGAAGACCTTGCGCTCGAAATCCGTGCTCGGTCTCTCTTCTGTTGTCCTCATCTTTCAAGAGAATGTTGACTTGATGCAGGCCCGTCAACTCGTGCAGGAACGGCTCGCGCTTGCCGCCGGTAGTCTGCCGTCCGTTGCCAGTCCGCCAGTCATCTTGTCGCCGCTGTCTTCGACGAGCCGCGTGATGAAGATCGGCGTTTCTTCTCCGAAGCTTTCGCAGATGGAGATGACGACGCTCGCACGGTGGACGGTTCGCCCGCGCTTGATGGCGATCCCCGGCGTCGCCAACGTCGCGATCTGGGGGCAGCGCGACCGGCAGTTCCAAGTGCTTGTTGACCCGGAACGATTGCGCCAGCACAACGTCACGCTCGACGACATCGTGCGGATCACACGCGACGCAGCGGCACCCGGCGCGGGCGGCGTCCTCGACACGCCGAACCAAAGGCTTTCCGTCACACACATCTCACCCATCGTCACACCCGCCGACCTCGCGCGTATCCCTATCGTCGTGCAAAGTGGGGCGACGACTCAACCGCAGAGTTTCACAGCGCCGCAGCTTCAAGGCACGACACCGCTTCAGCGCACGCCGCTGCAACTCGGCGATGTGGCGCGCGTCGTCGAAGGTCATCCGTCGCCGATTGGCGATGCGATCATCAACGACAAACCCGGCTTGCTCCTGATCGTCGAGAAGCAGCCGCAAGGCAACACACTCGAAGTGACGCGCAACGTCGAAGCCGCGCTCGAAGCACTCCGACCGGGATTACAAGGGTTGGAAATTGATTCGACGATCTTCCGCCCGGCGACGTTCATCGAGATGGCGCTCGCGAATCTCAACCGCGCTTTGCTGATCGGCTGCGTCCTCGTCATCATCGTGCTCGCCCTGTTCCTCTACGAATGGCGCACCGCGCTCATCAGCATGACAGCGATTCCGCTGTCGCTCTTGAGTGCCGCGCTGGTGCTGCACTATTACGGCAGCACGATCAACACGATGGTACTCGCCGGACTCGTGCTCGCGCTCGGCGAAGTCGTTGACGATGCGATCATTGATGTCGAGAACATCGTCCGGCGTCTCAGACTCAACCGCGAAGCGGGCGACCCCGAACCGGCATTCAAAGTCGTGCTGAAGGCGTCGCTCGAAGTGCGTAGCGCCATCGTCTATGCGACGTTGATCGTCGTGCTCGTCTTCCTGCCAATTTTCCTGTTGGACGGTCTGGCGGGTACGTTCTTTCGACCGCTCGCCGTCGCTTATGTGCTCGCGGTGATGGCATCGCTTGCCGTCGCGTTGACCGTCACGCCCGCGATGTCGCTGCTCTTGCTACCGCGCGCAACAAGGGAGCACACCGAGCCACCATTCACGCGTCTACTCAAACGACGTTATAACCGATTACTTCCGCGCTTGGTCAGCAAGCCGCGTTGGGCGGCGACGACTCTGGGCGTAGTGATCATTCTAACCGTCGCGTCCGTGCCTTTTCTCGGCGAAGAGTTTCTACCTGAATTCAAAGAGCGCGACTTTCTGATGCACTGGGTCGGCAAGCCCGGCACGTCGCTCGAAGCGATGAACCGTATCACGATTCAGGTCAGCAAAGAGTTGCGCGCCGTGCCCGGCGTACGCAACTTCGGCTCGCACATCGGGCGCGCGGAAGTCGCCGATGAAGTCGTCGGACCGAACTTCGCGGAGTTATGGATCAGCATCGACCCGGAAGCCGACTACGAGATGACGGTCGCCAGGATTCAATCGGTCGTTGACGGCTATCCCGGTCTCTACCGCGATGTGTTGACGTACTTGAAAGAGCGCATCAAGGAAGTCCTGACGGGCGGTAGCGCGTCAATCGTCGTGCGCGTGTACGGTCCGAACCTCGACACCTTACGCGCGAAGGCTGCCGAAGTCGGAAAGACGATGGGCGCGATTGAAGGTGTGACGAACTTGAAGGTCGAGCCGCAGGTGCTGGTGCCGCAGGTCGAAGCGCGCATCAAGCCTGACGCGGCGCTACGTTTGGGACTCACGCCCGGTGACATCCGGCGCGCGGCGACGACGCTCGTCAAGGGGACGAAGGTCGGCGAGATTTACGAAGAGCAGAAGATTTCCGATGTCGTCGTGTGGGGCGAAGAGTATCTGCGAAATGACATCGAAGCTCTGCGCGAAGTTCGCATCAACACGCCGGGCGGCGGCGACGTGCCGTTAGGAGAAGTCGTTGACCTACGCATCGCTCCATCACCGAATGTCATTCAACGCGAGAGCGCATCGCGCCGCATCGACATCAGCGCTGATGCGAAGGGGCGCGACCTCGGCACGGTCGCCCGCGAGATCGAAGCGAAGGTGCGCGCGCTTCCGTTCGAGCAAGGCTACCACCCGGAGTTCTTAGGCGAATACGCCGCGCGGCAAGCATCGCAGCAGCGACTGCTCGCGCTTGCAGGTCTGTCGCTGCTCGGCATCTTGCTTTTGCTCTATTCGGATTTTCGCTCGTGGCGATTGGCATTGCTTGTGCTCGCGAGTTTCCCGCTCGCGCTCGTCGGGGGCGTGATCGCGGCTTTTCTGACCGGCGGCGTGCTGTCGCTCGGCTCACTCGTCGGCTTCGTCACGGTCTTAGGTATCGCGGCGCGCAACGGCATCATGCTCGTCAGTCACTATCGCCATTTGGAAACCGAAGAAGGCGAACCTTTCGGCGTCGGACTTGTAACGCGCGGCTCGGAGGAGCGTCTCGCGCCGATCCTGATGACGGCGAGCGTCACCGCGCTCGCGTTGCTGCCAATTGTGATGGGCGGCAACCAGCCGGGTCACGAGATCGAGCACCCGATGGCGGTCATTATCCTCGGCGGCCTGATCACCTCGACACTTCTCAATCTGTTCCTGATGCCTGCGCTCTATTTATTGGTGGCAGCGCCGGAAAGGGAGGATGACCAAGCGATAAAGTCGCCGCAAGCTTGAGCTATCAACGTGTTCAATGCTCGTCTAAAGCGTTGAAGCATGAACTGGTTAAATTCCGGTGAGATTGTTTTTGGTTTCAATCCAAAAGCGTCGAATCAACTCCGCGGTTTTTCGTCGCGGCGTTCGCTGAGGTAGTTCTCGACGACGGCGATCAATGCGTTCAGGCGGTCGTCCGTTTCAATCAGCCGCTTATCCGCCTGGGCCTGCACGGTGGTGACCCGCTCGACCGTCCCGACCACCCGCTCCACAATGTCAGTCAGACGCATCACGACATTCTCGACCCGCGTCATCCGTTCCTCAGCCTTTTCGTGGATACTCACCGAGCGCTCTTGTAATTCGTGTAGCATCTGAATGTCCGCTGCGAACTGCGCCTGCTGTTCAAGCATGAATTCCCGGCGCCGCTGAAACTCTTCGTTGGTCATGCTTCTTTCCTCCTCGGTTTGAGAACATACAAGCAAGTCCGCCGTTGACGCAATCCGTTCACACCGTCGTTTGCAACGCGCCGGCGCGTTCGGCCTCTTCGCCGAGGGCGAAGATCTCTTCGCGAATTGCTCGGCGCTCAACCAACAGTTGGCGAAAGAAGCGGCGCTCGGTGATAAAGAACGCGGCGGCCTTAGTGCCGGCCACGAAGCGGTCGAGTTCCTCCGCGAAGCGCATCGCGACGTAGCCCGCGAGCGGCGCGACGACGAGCGACACGAGCGCTGCCTGCCAGCCGCCGAACACAAAACACGTCGCCATGATCACCAACCACGTCAGTGGAAAGAGCAATAGCGCTGAGATGACTTTGATGGTCGACACAATATCGTCGTAGCTGCGCGAAAACTTAGTCGCGAAGAACCCGCCGAGACGGTATGCCGGGTAATGCACCGCCGCGCCGAAGACCGCGAGCGGCAGCAACAGCAGGAACAGCAACCCGCGCGTGACGAGGTGGCCGACCCCGCCATACTTCGATAGATTCACGGGCGAGAGGTGATCAATGTCGACACCGGCCTGTGCCAACTCCTCTTCGTAGCCGCGGATACGCGCTTCGAGCGCGGCGAGTCGCGCCGGCGAGTTGGCGCGGTGGAATGCATAGCCCTCGACGAAGCGGCGCTTCAATTTCATTTCGCGCGAAAGCGTCTGCCCGCCCGACGCAGCCGCAACGCCGTCGTCTGATGAAAAGATGCGCTCCGCACGCGCGACGGTCGTCAGTGCTTCGTGATGCTCGGCGTTGAGCGTCGCTTCCCGTAAAGCGCGTGCGATATGTTCAGACAACTCCTGCACGGCTTCGCGCGGCGGTTCATCGTCGGCGTCGAGCGTGACCGGCTCGACCCGAACGGGTTCTCCAAAATAGAGTAGCGCCGAACTGCGAAACATCGTCTTCGCGGTGTAGTACAAACCGGCGGGTACTATCTTCAGATCGAGCGCGTCGCCGGTCGAGGCCGCGCCGAGCGCGATGCGCGCCGTGCCCGACTTGAGTGGCCGCAGGGAAGACTCATTGTGCGACACGCCTTCGGGGCAGACGCCAATCGTGCCGCCGCTCTTTAACAAATTGTGTGCGCGCGTGAATGTCTCGCGATTCTTCGATGTGTCTTGACCCGCGTCCTGTTTCCGATAGACCGGAATCGCGTCCAGCGCACGTACTAGGAAACCAAGCACCGGCGTTCTGAATAGCGTCGACTTGGCGAGAAACGACACCGGACGCGGCGCGTAACACAACAGGAACGCCGGATCGACAAGACCATTCTGATGATTCAGCACAAAGATCGTCGCGCCACGCCGCGGCACGCGCTCAAGCCCCGCGACTTCGACGCGACGGAAGAAGATGCGCAACGCGAAGCGCAGAATGACGGTGATGAATCGTCTCGTCAAAGGTGCATGCCTCCTGCTATCGGCTCCTCAATGATCGTCAATACAAACGCTCACTTGTCCGGCGTTATTCTAACGTCGGTTTGACCTAAGCCAAGCCTGAAACGCTGAGGCTGGGAGCGCAGGCATCCTGCCTGCCATGAGCGCGGAGAGCGCGAACACGGGGCTATCGATTGAGGCGACGCACGAGCCAACCACGACCATCAAGCGTGCCGCGGCACGCTTTGGCAGGCAAGATGCCTGCGCTCCCAGCTTATGGCTCGTGTGTCTTGCTCTATGTCGAACTGACGTTATTCTACCGAAACATGATGCGAAATGATGAGGTTAGAAAGCGCGGTGTCGGCGGCGGAAATTATGGCGTCACAGGAAGGATGATCGACGAAGACAGATCTAGGTAGGAAGGCAAAAGTGAAGAGGTAAAGGGTAAAAGTGAAAAACCACCGGGGAATAGATGCTAGATGTTAGATATCAGCAACCTCACTGGCATGTCTCGACTAACATCCAGCATCTAACATCTACTTCATTCATTCCGATAAACTTTTGCCTGAGTACGTAGTTCGAAGACAATTTCGATCAACGCCCCGCTTCGCTTGGAATCGTCGACTGACGGACGCGCTGTTCGACCCACTTCCGGCTGTTGTAGTCGCTGAGCGTCAGCACCATCAGGATCGCGAGCCAGAAGAACCCGGCCACGACTACCAGCATGATGAGGCGCGAGCCGTACCGGACGTGCATAAAGAACAGAATCACGAGTACAGCTTTGGTCACTGCGATGGTCATCGCAATCACGTCGTTGAGTACGCCGAAGTCGATGTTGGCGGCGAACACGGTGAGCGCCGTCAGCACCATCAACGCGCCGAAGACCACGAAGTAAACTTTTCTTGGGACGATATGTTCGGACATGATTGAGTGTCTTAAATCCTTTAGTGGCCCGCCGCGGCGTGCCCGCCCGCGTAGTGCGCGCCGAGCAGATAGAGCAGCGGGAACAGAAAAATCCAGACGATGTCGACGAAGTGCCAATATAGTCCGAACAACTCGACCGGCGCGTGATACTCCGGCGAATAGGCCCCCTTCCACGCGCGGTACATGATCGGCAACAGAATCGCGATGCCGATAATCATGTGGAGCGCGTGCAGCCCCGTCATCGCAAAATAAATCCAGTAGAACATCTGGATATTCTGCTCGCTGACGTTCGCCGCGAGTGGCTGTTCCCAGTGGAACCATCCGCGCACAGGGATCAGGTGGTCGCGGTACTTGTCGTAATATTCGACGGCTTTGACGCCGAGGAACGTCGCGCCGAGCAGACCGGTCAACGCCATGAAGAAGACCTGCGTGCGCCGCGTCCGCCCGACCTGCGCCGCCCACACCGCGAGCGCCATCGTCAGACTGCTACAGATCAGCACCGCCGTATTCAAAGCGCCGAGTTTCCAGTTTAGGTGATTACTCGCCGCCGCGAACGCCTCCGGGAACCGCGTACGGTAGATGACGTAGGCGAGGAACAGCCCGCCGAAGAACATCACCTCCTGCGCGAGGAAAATCCACATGCCGAGGCTCCCTGCCTCGCGCTGTTGTTCGAGATTGTCGAAGTGGTGGGCGAGCGCGGAGTGCGCGGAGTGTCCCGACGGGACATGCGCTGCGTGCGCCGCCGCCGGCCCGTGGTGCGTTGCTGCTATCTCATGCGTAGCCAAAACATTTTCTCCTCAGTGATGGATGAAAAGGGATAGGTGTGAGTCCGTTCTTACCCGTCACCTATCACTTATCACCTGTCACGGGTTTTTGCCGTCCGTCGGTTGCACGCCGTCGATGGGTTGCGCGGGGGTATTGCCGGGGCCGATCACTTCGGTCTCTTCCATCGGCCTGAACTCGTAGGCTTCCCACGTCACGATTGGCGTCGTGACAAAATTCTCGGTTGGCGGTGGCGACGCGGTGCGCCATTCGAGACCAGTTGACGGCCACGGGTTTGCCGCCGCGAACTTCCCGTAGCGCATCGACCAAATGAAATATACCATCGGGATCAACATCCCGGCACCCAGGATCGACGCGCCCGAAGTGGACATCACATGCAGCACCTGCCACATCGGCGCGTCCATCGGATATGCATGATAACGGCGCGGCATCCCCATGTATCCGAGCAGAAACTGCGGGAAGAACGTCAGATTGAAGCCGACGAAGATGACCAGCGCCGCGAATCGCGCCCACCCTTCCGGGTACATGCGCCCGGTGATTTTCGGCCACCAGAAGTGCAGCCCGCCGAGGTAGCCCATCAGCGCGCCGCCCACCATGATGTAGTGGAAGTGTGCGACCACAAAGTAAGTGTCATGCACGTGGACGTCGAGGCCGAGCGCGGCGAGAAACAGTCCCGTCATGCCGCCGATGATAAAGAGGCCGATGAACGCCAGCGCGTACAGCATCGGTGTGTCGTATGAGATCGAACCTTTGTAGAGCGTCGCCGTCCAGTTAAAGACTTTCACCGCCGACGGAATCGCGACCGCGTAGGAGATGAACGAGAAGATCATCCCGGCATAGATCGACTGGCTGCTGGTAAACATGTGGTGGCCCCACACGAGGAACCCGAAGACCGCAATCGCAATGGACGAGAAAGCGACGAACGTATAACCGAAGATGTTCTTTCGCGAGAAGGTTGCGATCAATTCACTGACGATGCCCATCGACGGCAGCAGCATGATATAGACCGCCGGATGCGAATAGAACCAGAAGAGGTGCTGGAACAGAACGGGATCGCCGCCGAGCGCCGGGTCGAAGATACCGATCCGTGCCAGACGTTCGAGCGCGACCAGTAGAATCGTAATCGCGATGACCGGTGTGCCGAGGATGAAGATGATGCTCGTCGCGTAGTGCGCCCAGATGAAGAGCGGCAGACGAAACCACGTCATGCCGGGGGCGCGCATCGTGTGGATTGTGACGATGAAGTTAAGCCCCGTCAGGATCGACGAGAAGCCGTTGACGAAAATGCCGAGACCGGCGGCGACGACGTACCCGTTCGAGAAGGTCGTCGAGAACGGCGTGTAGAACGTCCACCCCGTATCGACGCCGCCACTTAAGAGCGCCCACAGCGTGATGATGCCACCCGCCATGTAGATGTACCAACTGAGCAGGTTGAGGCGCGGGAACGCGAGGTCTTTGGCGCCAATCATCAGCGGGATCAAAAAATTTCCGAGGATCGCGGGGATCGACGGAATCAAAAAGAAGAAGACCATCAACACGCCGTGGTGCGTAAACAGCTTGTTGTATGTCTGCGACTCCACAAGGTCGCCCGCCGGCGTCATCAGTTCGATGCGAATCGCGATGGCGTACACGCCGCCGAGAAAAAAGAAGAACGTCACGGAGGCGAGGTAGAGCAACGCGATGCGTTTGTGGTCGAGCGTCAACAACCACGACTTGATACCGTAGTCGGCGTTAAGGTAATTAACGTGCGGGAACCTTACCCCGCGCGGCGCATCAATTGTTGTGGTCGGTGCTTCGACTGCTGTGCTCATAATTGCTTACTGCCTTGATTAAACTGAAGCCTGTACAAATAGAGGTCGTGGATTCTCAACAGTTGCATCCGCCGCATCGCGGTTCATGAAACCCACGTACCTCGACTGCTCTTTATGGCCCACTTTCCTTTCTCTCGCACTACGCGATACACATACCCGTAGCCATCCCGACCGCCCGCAACACACCCGCCTTCGACCTCGGCTTCTGTGTCACTTACCAGCTTGATGCCTCGAACGTTCAGGATAATGCCGCACTCACCGCTCTCCTTATCCACGAAACAGAATGCCTTAGCTTCAGCATCTACCTGTGACCGCTTCCTGACGGGCAGCGTGTGATCCTTGAACCTCTCCATGAACTCGTCGCTGAGGTCTTTGTTGTTGCGAGAGAGGAAGTACATCTTTGGCAATCTATCCCTATTCTTGTAGCAATGCTCAAGCTGATAGCGGAATACTGCTTCGACAATGCTTTCCTCGTCAGCAGACTGGGCGGTAACGGCAGCATTAGAAACGATGCACAATAAAGAAGAGATTGATAAAGCTGCGAACAACATGATTTTCATTTCGGTATTCTCCACATCCCACAGCAGAAGATGCCCAACTCACGGTCAGCTTTGCGCATCGCCGTGTCGCGTCAGCTTGAAAGCCGGATTACAGGCCACCGATGACGCGGTGAAAGCTGATTCTTCAAAGAAACCTGATACCTACTGTCTGCCTCTCGACCGCGGCGGCTGACCAGAGCGTGGCTGGTTCGTGCCATCGGGCTGTCCCCCGGTCGAGTCGGGTGCGGTCGATACCGGCGCGCTTGTTCCGCCCGGCGTCGTCGGCCCGATAGGATTCGAGCGTTGCGCGTCCGGGTTGATGCCGGTCGTCGTTTGCTGTTCGCCATCGCGACCTGTCGCCGCACCGCCCGCGCCGCCATCGCTCGTCGTGCTGAGCGAGCGGATGTATGAGATCAGCGCCAGCAGTTGCTCTTCGCTGACCTGCCCCTGATATGTCGGCATGATCTGCTGGAATCCGGCAACCGTCTTGGCGCGTGGGTTCACGATTGACTCGCGGATGTATGTCTCGTCGGCGACCAGCGTCTGGCCGTTGTCCAACTGCACCGTCTTACCGAAAAGTCCGGCGAGCATCGGGCCTCGGCCCTGTGTATCGTTGCGGTGGCAGGTCGCGCAGTTCAGATCGGAGAACAGCTTCTGCCCCTGCGACGCGGGCGAGTCGGTCGCGCCGCCGCCGAGCCACGCTTGATAATCATTGCGCTCCATCACGACGACGTAGCCGCCCATCCCGGAATGGTTGGTACCGCAATACTCGGCGCAGAACAGATAGTAGCGTCCCGGCTTGGTCGCCTCGAACCAGGTCGTTGTATAGCGGCCCGGCACAACGTCAGCCTTGATGCGGAACGCCGGAACGTAAAAGCTGTGAATCACATCTTCGGTCGTCATGGTCAGCTTGACGCGGCTGCCGACGGGCACGTGCAGTTCGTTAATCTCGCGCTGTCCGCCACCGTGCTGAAACTTCCACATCCACTGCTTGCCGACGACAAAAATATCCATCGCCTGCGTCGGCACGCGGTACATCTTGAAGTAAAGGCTCGCGCCCCACGCGAAGATAGTCATCGCGATCATCAGCGGGATGACCGTCCACAGCGTCTCCAGCGTAATCGACCCGGCGACGGGGCGCGGCACTTCGTTCGGCGTCTGGCGGCGGTACTTCACCGCGAAGAAAATAATCAACCCCGTAATCAGCACCGAGAAGAAGAGCGTGATCGTCACCAGATACAGATACAGCGCGTCGACCTCGCCCGCCAGCGTGGACGCCTGTTCAGGCGCAAACGGCACCCATGATGGAAAATACTGCATAGCCTTTTAAGCCGTTCCTCCTACGTTGACGCTCTCGTCCCAGTGGTCACCGTCGTCGCCGCCACCGCTCCCCTTATTGCGGCTATGCCGCACCAGCAGCAGGATCATCGCCACGACACCGAACACCGTCAGCACGCCCGCTGTGCGAACCACCGCCATCACCGGCGCAAACTTCCCCGTCGTCGGGTCGTAGTGATAGCAATAGAGCAGCAGTTGATCGACCGGTGACCCAATCTTCCCCGCCGACGCCGCGACGAGGGCGAGCCGCACATCCTTCGGCGCGTACTCGATGCCGTAGAAGTAGTGCGACAGCTTCCCATCCGGCGTCGCGATCATAATGGCGCTGGCGTGCGCGAACTGATTCGAGTTAGCGTCCCACGCATACCCAAAGCCGACGGCCTCGGTCACGCGGTCGATGTTCGCCTTGTCGCCGGTCAGGAAGTGCCAGCCCTGCTCCGCTCCTCCACGCTGGAGGCGCTTCAAGTGTGTCTCTCGTTTGCGCGCCGCCAGTTCCGGCGTTTCGCGCGGGTCGAAGCTGACGTTGATGACCTGAAACTCGCGCCCCGGCATAAAGCTCAACGCGCGGAGAGTGCGTTCGACGCCGTTTAAGATTTCGTTGCACAGCATCGGGCACTCGTAGTAAGCGAGCGACAAGAGAACGGGCTTGCCATCTTTGAAATACTCGCTGAGTTGCACGGTGCGACCCGCTTCGTCGCGGAACGTCGCGTCGAGCGGAATCTGATTATTCAGACGCTGCTCGATGGTAATTGACTTCAGCACGTCGGGCTTTCCACCCTTTGGTAACGCGCTCTCCGGCGGGCGTCCGTACTGTGCCTGCGAAGCGACGGGCAGAAAGCAGGTGAGCAGTAAGCAGTACACGGTGAGCAGTACGCAGTGAGCAATACGCGCACGGGTCTGCCGATGGCGGTCTGCGGCGGGCGGCCCTTTTCGCGCTGCCTTAAGCCTTGCTCGTCCAGCCTTCCGCATTCTGAACTCTGATTCCTGATTGCTAACGATCATTGCTCCCTCTTTTCCAACTGCTTCCCGGAACTGGATGATGACGGCATAGTTTCCTGGCGGCCCAACGGCGCGGTGCGGCTCTGTCCCGGCCGACTCTCAGGTTGATTGTTCTCCGGCTGCTGCTGCGCTTTCGGCGCCTCACGCTCAAGGTAAATCTTCATCGCATCTTTGATCGGGATGCGAACCCTTCCGGGCTGGCCTTCGACTAAGCCGTAGTTCGCCAAATCGTGATCCCAAATCTTCCGCACGCGGCGCATCTCGGCCTGCGGCTCTTGCAGTTCAAGGTTGCGCTCCTCCGCGCTCAGCACATCGGGCCGCTCGTTGACCCTAAAGCCGGGGGCGCCCTGCAAACGCGGCTCCGGCGGCAGACGGTCTTCGCCCTGGCGCGCGACCGGCGATGTGGGCAACTCGTTCTCTTTCGCGCGCTGCTCGAAGTATCTGAACAGCATGAACATCAAGAGGCAGATGACGGTCGCAAAGACAAACAGCCCAACGACGAACTTCGCTATCGGCCCGACGCTGACATCGCTTTCCTCATGTGCGACATCCGGGTTTTTGATGTACGACACGTCCGGCGTTTCGTGGATGCTGTCACCCCGCCGTCCGCCGCTGTGATAAATCGTGTCCTGTCCCTTCAAACCACTCATACTCTCACTCCTCACCAACTCCCGCGCGACTTGCTACTACTCACCGCCTGCCTGCTGCTCACTGCTTACTGCTCACTCCTCAGTGGTGGCTCGTCGCCACGGCGAGTGCTTTGTCGAGGTCGGGCGCGCCGATTGGCAGCAGCGGTTGTTGTCGCAACTGCCGAAGGAAGAACCACAGCCAAATGCCGCCGAGTCCGATGGTCGCCGCGAACATCGTCGTAAAGTCGAGCAGCAACATCGGCCACAGTGATTGTTCGTGGCCTTCGGTCTGGTGCGAGGCCGGCGCGATTAAGTAAATCCAATCGACGACACGCGCGACCAGTACTAATACCGCGACCAACACTAGGCGGCGCGCGTTGCGCTTCACATCGCGCGACAGGAGCAGCACAAACGGCAGCGCAAAGTGCAGAATGACGACTGCCAGTCCGATCAACTGCCATCCGCCGCGCAACCGCCGCAGGTACCACGAAGTTTCCTCCGGCAGATTGCCCGACCAGATAATCAGGAACTGCGAGAACGAAAAGTAAGCGTAGATCATGACGAACGCGAGCAGCAGTTTGCCGAGGTCGTGGAAGTGCGACGGCGCGTAGACGTGCGACATCGGTTCGCGGCGCGACAGCACCACCAACGCGGTGATCGTGAAGGCCATCGCGGTTAACCCCCATGCCGCCATCACCAGCATGCCGTAGATCGTCGAGAACCAATGCGGCTCAAGCGACATCCCCCAATCAACCGCCGCGAACGTCACCGTCAGCCCGAATAGCAGAATGCCGGGGCCGCTGATGTTCTGCATCTGCCGCTTCACGCGCGGGTCGCCAGTGTGATCCTGTTCGCGCGACCACTTGTTCAAAAAGTAAGCGAGCGCGCCCCACACCACGAAATAGAAGACGGCGCGTCCAATGAAAAACGGGACGTTCAGATAGAGCGACTTGTGCTTCAGAATCGGGTCGGCGGCGACCGCTTCCGCATGCGACCATTCGTACAGCGAATGAATCCCGAAGATGATCGGGATGAACATCAGCGCGAGTAGCGGTATCGTCCGCGTCGACGCTTCCAGTATGCGCCGGATGACGAGTCCCCACGCGCCGCCCGACAAATGTTGCAGCATCAGAATCGCCAGACTGCCGATACTGATGCCGGTCACGAACAGAAACCCGACCAGGTACGAGCGGAAGAACTGAGAGAGGAACGTCGTCGAGCCGTGGGCTGCCGCTGCCGCCTCGCCCCCTGCGACGCCGGCCTCGCCGCTATGCATCAGCGACCCGCTGAAGAACGCGATGACGGCGGTGACGACCAGTGCGCCGACACCGATCATCAGCGCGCGCGACTGCCAGCGCTCGGCGGCGGGAGGTAGGTTGTACGAAGTCGTGTCCATAGCTAGTCCTGCGGCCCCCCTCCGTGTGGCTCGGCGGTCGCGCCGTTTGCGAGCGGCGCGCGCTGGTCGGCGGGAACATCATCGAGCGTCGCCCGCTGGCTGAGTTGCAGCGCGCGGATGTAGGCGATGATCCGCCAACGATCCTCGACCGGAACCAAATCGGCGTAAGCCGGCATCGAGCCCCAGCCGTTGGTGATGACGTTAAAGTAGTGCGCGGCGGAAGCGTCGCCCGTCTGCAAGCGGTCTTCGTGAAGTGAAGGTGGGCGGCGGAATCCGCGTCGCACCACCATGCCGTCGCCCAACCCGGTCGCGCCGTGACACATCGAGCAGTAGGCGTTAAAGCGTTCCTGTCCGCGCAACAGCACTTCCTCGGTAATCTGAATCGGGAACACGTCCGGCCCTGATTGCACATCGCTGCCGCCGCCACCGACGCCCGGTGGACTCGATGCGTTACCGGCACCGCCCGGCATGCCGCCCGCCGTGTTGCCGCGCACATTAACGTCGCCGGTCATCTGGCCGCCGCCGCCGCTCTGCGTCCCTGTCCCGGTCGCCACACCGCCGGTCGACCCGGCATCGGACGGCACGCTCTGGCCTCCCACGCCCTGTCCGCTGCTGATTTTACCCGTCCAGAAATACTCATCCTCGCGCAGGAAACGCTCGCCGCGCGGCACCGTGTTTTCGACCAGCGGACGCGACGACTGCCCGTCCTTATAGAACGTTGTCGACTCGTACGGCTCATAGCGCGGCTGATCCTGCATGTCCTGCCGACAAGCAGCAAGTAAAAAGGCAAAAGGTAAAAGGCAAAAAATGAAAAGCAGACGACTCGAAGCCGAGCGCCAGCGCCGTGCCCACCCTTTTGCCTTTTGCCTTTTTACTTTTGCCTTGAACTTAGTGTTCGACATCGATCACCTCGCGGGAACCCAGACTCCTCAGAAACTCGGCGGTCGCGGCGCGGTCGAACTTCGGATCAACCGCTTCGATCACGATGAAGAATCGGTCGCGCGACGCCAGTGCAAAGTTAGGCGTATTGAAAACCGGATGGTATGGCTCCGGCAGTCCGTTCAGCGCGAGCATGCCGAAGACCGCCGCGAGCGACGCACCGAGCACCGTCGTCTCAAACGTAATCGGGATGAACGACGGCCAACTATGAAACGGCCTGCCGCCGACAATAATCGGATAGTCGATGACGTGCGTGTAGTACTGCATCGCGTAGCCGCCGATCAGCCCGAGAATGCCGCCGATCAGCACCAGCAACGGCATCTTGGTGCTATGCACGCCGACCGCTTCGGAGAGCGCCTCAATCGGATATGGCGAGTAAGCATCGATGCGCCGGTAGCCTTCGTCGTAAACCTTCTGCGCCGCCGCGACGACCGCGCTCGGATCATCAAACTCAGCCATCAAACCATACGTCGCCGGTCTGGTTGATTTCTTCATCACAAAACCTCTCGATACTGAGTATCGAGTGATGAGTACTGAGTACTGAGTGGGGAGGCGTTCGGCCTCAGCACTCAACACTCAGTACTTTTCCTCGTTACTCAGTACTCATCACTTTTCTTCATTGATCTGTGCCTGCGCCTGCGGAACGAGTGTCCGCATCTCGAAGATGGAGATGATCGGCAGGAAACGGATAAAGAGGAACAGCAGCGTAAAGAACAATCCGATGGTGCCGATAAACATCGACCAATCGAAGACAGTCGGCGAGTACATGCCCCACGACGACACCAGGAAGTCGCGGTGCAGACTCGTCACCAGAATCACGAACCGCTCCAGCCACATCCCGACGCTGACCACCAGCGAGATCAAAAACAGCGCGACTGTGCTGTGGCGCACACGTTTGATCCACAGCAGTTGCGGGACGATGACGTTGCAGAAAATCAGCGACCAGTACGCCCACGCATACGGCCCACTCATCCGGTTGAGGATCATGTATTCCTCGTAAGTGTTCGCGCTGTACCACGCCATGAACGCTTCCGTCATGTAGCCATAGGCGACGATCAATCCGGTCGCGAGCATGATCTTCGCCATGTTGCGCAAGTGTCGAAGCGTGATGAAATCTTCGAGGCCGTAAAATCTTCTAAGCGGAATCGTCAGCGTCAGCACCATCGCGAAGCCCGCGTAAATCGCGCCGGCGACGAAGTACGGCGGGAAGATCGTTGCGTGCCAGCCGGGAATGACCGACACCGCGAAGTCGAAACTGACGATGGTATGTACCGACAACACAAGCGGCGTCGCGAGTCCGGCAAGCAGCAGATACGTCGCTTCGTAACGCGCCCAGTGGCGTGCGCTGCCGCGCCAACCAAGCGCGAGCATGCCGTAGATGATTTGAAAGACGCGGTTCTTCGCGCGATCACGGAGCGTCGCAAAGTCGGGAATCAATCCGACGTACCAGAACAGCGCCGAGACGGTCGCATACGTCGAGACCGCGAACACATCCCACATCAGAGGGCTGCGGAACTGCGGCCACATGCCCATCGAGTTCGGATACGGAAACAGCCAGTAGGCGAGCCACGGTCGCCCCGTATGCAGCAGCGGAAAGAGTCCGGCGCTGGCGACCGCAAACAGCGTCATCGCTTCTGCGAAGCGGTTGATCGAGGTGCGCCATTCCTGTCTTAAGAGCAACAAAATCGCCGAGATCAACGTCCCGGCGTGGCCGATGCCGATCCACCACACGAAGTTAATAATGTCGAACGCCCACCCGACCGGCACGTTATTGCCCCAAATGCCGACGCCCACCATCACCAGATAAGCAATCGTCATCATCAGCATCCCGGCCACCATGAACGAGAGCGCGAAGCCGATGAACCAGCCGATGGGCGTCCGCCGCCGCAACGTCAACGCGCTGATTTTGTCGGTCACCGAACCGAACGTGTGGCCCGGCTCAATCACCGGCGGCGAAGTTCGGTGAATCGCCACGTCGTCGTGTGGGTTTGTTACTCTCTGCATAAGCGTCCCTCAAAGGGTGACAGGTGACGGGTGACAGACAATACTTGGAGATTGCGGTTACGGATTAGAACACCAACTCGCGATGCTTGTGGTTGCTGCCTCCATTCCGCAATCCGCATTCCGTAATCATCTTGTCACCTGTCACCGTATCTCAGGATTCGGATTGCGCACCGCTGCCAGGTACGTGGTGCGCGGCCTCGTGTTTAAGTCGGCGAGCAGGCTGTACTGGCGCGGCTCCCGATGCAGTTTGGCGACCCGGCTTTCAGGATCATTCAAGTCGCCAAAGACAATTGCCTCGGTCGGGCACGTGGCCTGGCACGCGGTTACGACCTCGCCATCGCGTACACGCCGCCCTTCCTTCTCCGACTCGATCTTCGCGTGCTCGATGCGCTGAATGCAGTATGTGCATTTCTCCATCACGCCGCGCGAGCGCACCGTGACCTCCGGATTGCGCTGCATCTTGAGGCTCGGCGTGTTCCAGTCCTGATACAGAAAGAAGTTGAAGCGCCGGACTTTGTATGGGCAGTTGTTCGAGCAGTAGCGCGTCCCGACGCAACGGTTGTAGACCATCAGGTTCAAGCCCTCTGTGTCATGCACGGTGGCATGCACCGGGCAGACCGGCTCGCACGGCGCGTTCTCGCAATGCATGCACGGCAACGGCATAAAGTAAACGCCCTGTAGATTCTCGATGCCGCCGCGGAAATAAGCGTCGACGCGCAACCAGTGCATCTCGCGCCCGCGCGCGACCTGATCCTTGCCGACGATGGGAATGTTGTTCTCCGCCTGACACGCGACGACGCACGCGCTGCACCCGACGCACGAATTGATGTCAATCGACATCCCCCAACGATAAGGATAGAAACCGGCGGCCATGCGCTCCGGTGAATCCGAGTAATCAAAGTCCGGGTACATCGATTCGCCTTCGCCGGCGGGTTCGCGATTCTCGCCCGCAGGCTTCGGCGGCTGCTTGTCTTCGTCGCGGTGCGGCTTCAGCGTCGGGTTCTGCTGATACTGTTCAAGCGTTCCGGCACGAACGATCTCGCGTTCATCCTCGATGTTGAAGTGGAGCTGCGTCGACGCCAGTTGATAGCGCACGCCGGTCTTCACGACTTCGACTCCGACGCCAGACCAGAGCGCGTCGGAGGTACGGATTTGATAGGCATCCTGAAAGTGCGGCATCCCTTCGGGCTTACCTGGGTCTGAAGTCGGGCCGGGGATTTCCGGATAGCGCGCTCCCTCGCCGGGAATCGACGTACCGACGCGCCCTGCACGCCAACGCCCGTAGCCGAGATGCAGCGTCACGACGCCATCCGGCTGACCGGGCTGGACCCACAGCGGCGCCGTCACCTCGCGCCCCTTGAAGCGCAAGCGGACGACCTCAGCCATCAACTCGCTGCCCTTCGACGTGATCGTGTTTTCATTATCGAGTCCGAGTTGCGCCGCCGTCGCCGGGCTGACCATCGCCACCGTATCCCAAGTCAACTTAGTGAGCGGCTTCGGCAATTCCTGCAACCATCCGTTGTTCGCAAAGCGTCCGTCGTAAACAGTCGGGTCGGGACGAAAGACAATCTCTAGAGAGGGGGCCGGGGGTTGGGGGCCGGGGGCCGGCGATTGAGAGACGGAAGTTAATGTTTGAGGAACAGTCGTCGCACCTGGTAATTGATTTCCAGCCGGCACCTGTCCCCCGGCCCCCGGCCCCTGCCCTTCAGCCCCTGTTCCCTGATTGGCGAAGTCGCTGCGTGCTGTGACGCTCTTCGTGGCGCGTTGTGTGTTTGGAATCACGCCGTCATGCACGATGCGGCGCCACATTCTGTCGAAGTCTCTGGTCGGGATTTCGTTCTGCCAAAACTCGCGCACCGTGTTGTAGCTGCTGCGTTCGGGCGTGTTGGTGAAGGCGGCGAGAAGTTCGTGAACGCTTTTGCCGGCGTAGAGCGGCGCGATCAGCGGCTGAATGATCGTCGCGGTGCCATCGAAGGCGCGCGTGTCACTCCACGCTTCCAGATAGTGCGCCTGGTTGATGTGCCACTGGCACAAGTCCGCCGTCTCGTCCTGATAGAGTCCCAGGTGAACGCGCAGCGGAACCTTGTCGAGCCGCGCCTTATCGAGTTTCAAATCGGCGGGCGTGTTGTAAACCGGATTGCCGTCAACGATCACCAGCAACTCGACCAGCCCGTTGTCGATGTCTGCGATCAACTCGCGCAGTGACTGAAGTTGATCGACCGGATTGGCTTCGACCGGCTCGGTGTAAGTAACGGTCGTGCCGACGTTGCCGAGCGCGCCGTTGATGGCGTGTGCCAGCGCGTGCACGACAGGCGGCTGCTCGTCGCCGGCGATCACGATGCTGCGACCGCGATGCGCTTGCAGGTCGCGCGTCACCGCTTCCACCCAATTGACCTGCGTCGCGGAAAATCCCATGCCCACACCGCCGCCGACCGGAGCGCCAAGACCTGAGCCAATCGCACGCGCGAAGCTTTCCATCTCGCTCGGACGAATCGCTAAACGATGGTCGGCGACCATGCCGGTCTGCGTCGCCGTCGTCTCGACCACATAGAGACGATTCATCTCTGTTCCGCCTTCGGCGAGCCGTCGGCGACCGGCGAAATCGCGCGCGTAACGCAGGCTGGCCGGGCCGCATGACAGAAAGTCGGCATCAAGCGAAAGCACGCGGTCGGCTTCAGCGAAGTTATAGATTGTGCTGACCGGCTCGCCGAATGCGAGACGCGCGCCAACGCCCGCATTGCCGCCCGCCGGTTCATACTGATGCCACTTCGCCGCCGGGAAGCGTTGGGCGATTTCCTGCATCTGCGCAGCGACGGTCGGCGATGAAATGGTTTCGGTCAGAAACCGCAAGCCCGCTCCCTGACGACCGCTCTGCGCTTCTAAGGCCCTCGACATCTCCGCAAGGAACGATGTGAAGTTACCGATCTCGCCGCGGTTGATCGGCGTCTGTGAACGATCCGGATCGTACAGCGTCAGAATCGAAGCCTGCGAGAAAAGGTCGGTCGCGCCGAGGCTCGCCGGATGCAACTCGTTCCCTTCGATCTTCGTCGGACGGCCCATGTTGCTGCGCACCAGCAGTCCCACGCCCGCGCCGCCCATCGACATCGCGGTCGCGAAAAACAGCGGCTTGCCCGGCACCAAGCCTTCGGGCTGGCGCACGTAAGGGATGATTGTTTCCGGCGGCTGATACGTACAGCCGCCGACGCCTGCGAGCGCCAGCGAAGCGCCCATCAATTTGATGAATGTGCGGCGGTCGGTTCCCTCTTCCATCTCCGACGCAGCCTGTGGAAATTCGCGATGCAGCAACTCGGCGAACTCTTCGGAGTCGGCCAACTCGTCGAGACTGCGCCAGTACTCTTTGCCGCGTGCCGCGCCCAGTTTCTGACGCACGTCTTCCATCTCAAGCGGCTTCCGGCGGGCCTGACGAATTTTGTAGAGCGCGGGGAAAGTGTCTTTGATGTGCATCTCTATTTAACCTTGACCGTTTACCGGTGACACGTCGAGCAACTCGTCAACACCTGCGAGTTCTTCACGCGATACTCCGCCTTCAACCTTCGCCCCTCCGCGAGTTGCTGCTCGGTAGTGTTTTCGCTGAGGTGGTTGGGCGCGTTCCGGGCGTGGTTGTAGATTTCCGATTTCGGACGAAGGAAACGCTCCGGCTCACGGTGGCACGACAGACACCACTCCATTTGCAGCGATGCCGCTTGGTAGACCACCGGCATCTCGTCCATGCGTCCGTGGCACGACGAGCAACCGACGCCCTTCGCGACGTGAATGCTGTGATTGAAGTAGACGTAGTCGGGCAGATCATGCACCTTCGTCCACTCAATCGGCTTGCCTTCTTTCCAACTGGTGCGAACGATTTCAAGGTATGGGCTATCCGACCAAATCTGCGTGTGGCAGTTCATGCATGTCTTGGTGGCGGGCATCCCGGCGCTGCTGGAAATCTCCACCGATGTGTGGCAGTAGCGACAGTCGATGCCGTCGTCGCCGGTGTGGTGTTTATGGCTGAATTGCACCGGTTGCTGGCGCTCAACGTACTCCCCCGTGTTGTACGACGAGCGGTTGATCTCGGCCACCGCCCAGACCACCGCCAGCAGGACGAAGATTCCGCCGAAGATGCTCAACTTCGCGAGCGTGTTAGTGCTGTGATGGAAAACCTGCGGCATTGTTCTCGAACCTCTGCACTTGTGACTGTTTTAGCAAACCCACACCTGAGTAGACCAAGAGACGCGGTGCATCGAGCCAGTGACTGAAGTATTACTTAAATCCTCTGACGTGACAGGTGACAGGTAAAGAGTAGCTTGTGTGCGGCGTAACGCTAACCGCTTCGGCCCTCTCCGTGTCTCTACTTGTTATAAGGTGACCGCCCGCGCTACCCAATCGAAGATTCGATCACTCGCTCATGTCTCGATATTAGGGGTAGTTCTTTAAGAACGATTAACGACGGAGGCAAGTGGGCGTGAAGTCATCAGACCTCTGCGCAAACCTCTCGCCGCCGTGTGCCAACGTTCCCGGTTCGCACCGTCGCGCCCTCGCTCTAATCTTGTATGTTAAGAACCTGACTTGCTTGGTGTTTGAGATACTAACTACTTTTCATTCCGTTCGGCAAGCGGCAACTCGAATTTCATTATGAATAATGATGCCCCCGCACATTAGAGCATTTCATTCTTCGCGCGTGGCCTCGCTTCGCGTTGCGCACGGAGCGGCGTTTGGCACCAGTGATGATTGTGGATTGTTTTTGCGCCGCCAGATGAAACCATCGAGCACGTAATGCGTGATCTGCGGCAATGCCAGCGCAGGAATGAGCACGCCCTTTAACGCCGCCGCCGATGCCCACGCGCCCGCGCCGAACAACCATCCGCGTTCGTGCCACACGCCACGATCCCACAACAGTTCCTCGACATACGCAAGCAGCCACAGCGTCATCAGGAAAGCGAATACATTGCGCGTCAGCAGGCGGTACGGCGCGTTGCCCCGACTGTCCCCGGACGCACCCGACATTGCGGCGCGGCGCGTGCGGGCGTGCCAGTAGACGAGCGCCATATACGGTACGCCGTGGGTGATGACGTTCGTCACGGTGAAGGCGTAGTCGCTGTTAAAAGCGACGATGCCAGCATACCAACAGACGGCAGTGGTCACGACGACGATGTCTTTGCCGGGATTACCCACGCCTCGTATTGACCATCCGTACACGGAGCGCAGTGCGTAAATTCCGAGCGCCAGCCAATACACGGGCTGCACGATTCTTTCGACGAGCGTAGGCAAACCGGCGAAGTCGCCCGCGAGAAACCACCAAAACCGCCGTGGCAGATGCGCGTGCCAGTACACCAGCGGATAGATCGTCGCCAGATAGATCGCCGCCGCATCGACCCACCACCCGGCACGGTCACGCTCGCCCATCCGCGCGCGATAGAGCGCGACCCAGCCGTATTGCTGTCTGACAAAGTGGAAGACTGCGAGGTAGGCCAGAGCGCGCCAAAACATCCGCTCGCTTTCTGAGTAAAGCGCGATGCCAACGACGAGCGCGAGCGCCGGCACGAGCGCGTACAACCAGACCCGCCGCTTCAACTCTTCCGCGTCGAGATAGACCCGGAACCCGGTGGCATAGACATGCGCGACATCAATCAACAGCACCGCCGGCACCCACGACCACTCCGGCGCGTCCCCTTCGAGCGCGCCGAATCGAGCGCCAACCCAAAGCGCCGCGAGCGCCGCGACGGCGCTACCCAAGAACACGCCGAGATCGACGCGCGGCGAGAACAGCCACCACGCGCGCCGCGTCGCCACCGTCGATTGCTCGCCACGGTCGGAGGTCTGAGCGGATTGATAACTCGAAGCACTCATCGGGCAAACGTTCTCTCAAGCACATCAGCAAAAGGTTTTTGGTGTAAAGGAAGAATGAAGCAGATGTCAGATGTCAGATGTTGGCAACCCCACAACGTGTCTTGACTAACATCCAGCATCCAGCATCTGTTCCAACTGGCTTTCACTTCTGCCTTTTACCTTTTTACTTTTGCCTTCCTGCTTAGCACTCTCTCTCGGCGGTCGGTGGTCACGCGGGCGCGGGCGGGTATAATATCCAACGCAATCCTGATTCGCACAACCTGAAGGGCTTGCGCCCGCGAGGAGTCTGCAAGGAGTCCTGATGAAATCGTATCCCATTTTTATCGTCGATGTTTTCGCCGAAGAGAAGTACGCCGGCAATCAATTGGCGGTCGTCCTTGATGCCGACACGCTGTCGACCGCCGAGATGCAGCGCATCGCGCGTGAGACCAATTTTTCCGAAACGACTTTTGTCACTTCCGCCGTGGAGCGCGACGGCGGCTACGACGTGCGGATTTTCACTCCGAACGAAGAACTGCCATTCGCCGGCCACCCGACGCTTGGTACAGCCTACGTGATTCGCCGCGAGATCATTCGCAGTGCGTGCGCGGGGTTGGCGCTCAACCTCAAAGTGGGACAAATCCCCGTCACCTTCCACTCAACGGATGACGGCGAAGAAGTGTTGTGGATGCGGCAGCAACCGCCGACCTTCGGAGCGCAGGGCATCGCGCCGGAATCAATCGCGCCGGTGCTCGGCATCGAGGTCGGAGAGATCGACGTGCGCTTCCCCATCGAAGAAGTTTCGACCGGCGTCCCGTTCATCATTGTTCCGCTCAAGTCGCTCGCCACGATGAAGCGCATTCGCGTCAACCGGGATCGCTACTTCAAGTTGATCGACGCCACAGTCGCGAAGAGCGTCTTCGTGTTCTGTCCCGAAACCTACCACCCGGACAACCAACTCAATGCGCGGATGTTCGGCGACTACTACGGTGTGTCCGAAGACCCGGCGACCGGAAGCGCTAACGGCTGCCTCGCCGGCTACCTCGTCCAGCATCGCTACTTTTCCACCGACGAGATTGAAGTGCGTGTCGAGCAAGGGTACGAGATCAAACGGCCCTCGCTGCTGCGGTTGCGGGCGGCGCGGCTGGACGCGCAACGGATTGAAGTTGAGGTCGGGGGCAAAGTCTATCTGAGCGTCGAGGGGAGACTGGTCTGAGGCATACTTTGACGCAGCGCGCCACCCTGTTGTAGCTTCCGAGGCGCGCGTAGTCAGCAGTATTTCATCGACAACGCTTCACCAGCGTTTTCCGTTTCAAGCCTGGCGTCAACCGATGGGAACATTTGCGCCCCGCACACCGTGTCTTCATGAAAATCGCTCTCGGCTCATCTCGCGCGGCCAAGATCATGGCCCTGCACGCCAGTCTCGCGCGCATCGCGACTATCGATGCCACATGGGCGAAAGCCGAATTAATCACGCGCACCGTCAACACGCGGGCACCGGCGATGCCGCTGACAGATTCGCAGTTGATGCGCGGCGCGTTCGAGCGGGCGCACGCCGTCCGCGAGTTGCTGTCGTGCGAACAGCAACGGGCTGATTTTTACGTCGGACTCGAAGGCGGCTTCCACTCGATCACGATTGAGGGTGAGCGGCACACATTCCTACGCGGGTGGGCATACGCGACCAACGGCGCGCGCGGTAGCTTCGGCGCCGCTCCTTCCGTCTCTGTCCCCGAAGCCATCGTGCGGCGTGTCTTTCAAACGAGGCGCGAACTCGGCGGGATCATCGACGAGTTCACCAACTCGACTGATGTGCGCAGCCGTCAGGGAGCGTGGGGCGTCTTTTCGCGCGACCTGCTGACGCGCGCCGAGAGTTTCGAAACGGCGCTGGTCGCCGCCTTCGCGCCGTTCTATAACGCGCGGCTATATCAATGCAGCTATGTCAATAAGGATTGAAAACGACAAGTGGAAGAATTGACTACTCAGGGCAGTGACGAACACCTCAGCATGCTGCGGCGCAACGCGCCCGGCTGGATCGAAGTGATTGCCGGTTCGATGTTCTCCGGTAAGTCCGAAGAGTTGATCCGGCGTCTGCGCCGCGCCCGCATCGCACGCCAGAAGGTGCAGGTCTTCAAACCCGAAATCGACATCCGCTTTTCGCAGGATCACATCGTCTCGCACTCCGAGATGCGCCATGAATCCATCGCGGTGAAAACCGCCGCCGACATTCTCGCGCGCGTCACGCCGGAGACGGATGTCGTCGGCATCGACGAGGCGCAGTTCTTCGACAACGACCTGATCGACGTGGCGAACGAATTAGCCGGTCGCGGCGTGCGGGTCATCATCGCCGGACTCGACCAGGACTACACCGGACGACCGTTCGAGCCGATGCCGCAACTACTCGCCGTCGCCGAGTACATCACCAAGACGCACGCCATCTGCGTCCGCTGCGGCCAACCCGCCAATTACTCGCAACGCATCGTTGAGGCGGCGGGCCGCGTCGTCGTCGGCGCGTCGGACGCCTACGAAGCGCGCTGCCGCCGCTGCTTCGTCCCACACGCCGACGCGCCCACGTCCCATGTTAGGGATGAGGGATGAATGTTCAGAGGGACGCGGCAGCGTTAAATACCCCGCTATTGTCTCCATATCTGTTTTGTCTGTACCACCCCACCATCCCGCTTGCGCGGTATCGCTAGTGCTCTCCAACTCATGTCTAGTTAGCGACTTATCCACATAACGACACCACTATGAACCCAAAATGGTGGCGGGTATGTTGAAAGGTGGCTCTTATTAAACCTTTAAATGAAAGACACCTCGAAGGGTGACGGTATCTGTTCACGTAATCAGTGCTAAGTTGCCCCATCTATGCCACAGAACACCGCAAGAGAAGTCGTCATTATCGGTGCCGGACCAGCAGGGCTGACCGCCGCTTATGACCTTTCAAAAGCCGCCATCAAATCGATTGTGCTTGAAAAAGACACGAGCGTTGGAGGCATCTCTCAAACAGTTAAGTGAAGGTGGCGCATAAATGGTCGGGGTCGCGGAAACACTGTGGTTTCTGCGAATCTAGGGAGTATGAACCACCACACTTCCCAAGCCCCCGACCACCTGCTGGCGCTAATCCAACAGGTCAAGAGACACTACAAAGAAATAGGCGACGAACGCAAGAAGCGCGGCAAACCTAGAACATATTCAAGCCTTTCATTCTTGGTCTTAGCCATCGTTGCCGTGACGCTGCGCACATTCAAGGAGCGTGAACTGCACCGCCTGCTGTTACATGATGAAGGTCTGCGCCAAACCCTCGGTTTCGCGCGCGTGCCGCATCGCAGAACGATTGAGCGCCGCTTGCAATCACTCATCTCTGAAGCCGAAGCGCAAATTGCCGCCACCGGGGAGCGAATCGTCGAAGAGGTGCGATTAGCTGATGAGCACTCGCAGATCAGCGCCATTGATGGACGGATGTATGAAGCACAGGGTCCGCGCTGGCACAAGCAACATCGCGAGTTGGGCATCATCCCCACCGGCTTACGCAACGTGGACACAGATTCCTCATGGTCAAAGAGCGGGTATCGCGGCTGGGTGCAGGGCTACCGCTTAGTCCTGCAAACATTGGTCTTTCCCGAACCCGTGCCGCTCACCGCCTTCTGGCGGGCGAACACCGAGGGCGAAGCGACGGTCATGGCCGCGGCCCTCGCGAAGGGCCGCTTCCCCGTCACTTCAGTGCTCTTAGGGGACGAGACTTTCGGCGGCGCGCAGTTGGGCGCGGCCTACGCCGAGCAAGGCGGATGGCTGCTGACGCCGCGGCAGTTGCCCACAGAGCGGCGCAGTTGGAAGCATGACCTGTTCGCCTATCGTAAAGAGACGATAGAGTTGCTCTTCCAGCGCGTGATTCAGGCGTGCGACTTGAAGACGTGCCCGGTGAAAGGCTTGCAGCGCAACGGCGCATTCGTCTTAGCCAGCGTGTGGCTGTACCAATGCGTGTTCTTGACCAACTATCGTCAAGGCACAACAGCCGCACAAGTTAAAGAGCAGATTGATAAAGCGCGGTGGCGCATCGCTGCCTGATTTATGCGCCACCTTCAGATAAATAAGTACATGCGAAGTACATGCGGCGTGATGAGGATTAATCAATATAATACTGATGAACTCCTTCGCGTATTTCCTGTTGGCTGGGTTGTGTGAGATCGGCGGAGGCTATCTCATCTGGCTCTGGCTGCGCGAGAATAAATGCATCTGGTACGCGGCGGCGGGCGCCATCATACTCGTCCTCTACGGAGTCA
>JALZJL010000395.1 GCA_030859785.1 Acidobacteriota bacterium | reverse complement strand
GCCGGTTAGTGTCTCCGGTTAGGGGCATAACTGTTGCAGGCAAAAGGGCTTCAAAAACAGTCGAGCGACCTTACCACTGCGTTGAATTGTAATTAGAGCGTTGCACTTACAAGTTGAATCCGCCTTTCCTTAAGCGCCGCCCGGACGGCCTGAATGCAACCCGATTACTTCGCACACGCTCGTGATGGGTTGTGAGCGCCGTCCAAAAGCGACCCTTCTGTCTGTATCGTGAGGGTCTGAACATGCACACCCCCGACACCATCGCCGGACGCTTCTGCATCGAGTGCGAAATCGGCAGAGGCGGAATGGGCACGGTCTATCGCGCCTCTCACCTCGGCCTCGAACGCCCGGTCGCCGTCAAAATCCTGAAGCCGGAGTTCGCCGCTAACCCGGAAGTGGCCGAGCGGTTTATGCGCGAAGCGTGCACGATGGCGAAACTCCGGCACCCGCGCGCAGCCATGATCTTTGACGCGGGCCGTCTCGACGACGGTCGCCCGTTCATCGTCATGGAGTACGTCGAAGGTGTCACATTGGCCGAGACGCTGGTGCGTGAACACCGCCTGACGCCGGCCCGCGCGGTTCGCATCGCCAGCGAAATCTGCGAGGTGCTGGCCGAAGCGCACGGCCTCGGCATTGTTCATCGAGACTTGAAGCCGTCGAATATCATGCTTACCGAGCGCGGCGTCTGCGTGCTCGACTTCGGCATCGCGAAAGTTCTGAGTGACGCAGCCGACACGACCCGCACGCACGCCACGACCGAGTCCGGGTTGATCATCGGGACACCGCGTTACATGTCGCCGGAACAATGCATGGGGCGCGGGGTCGGTGCCAGAAGCGACCTTTACAGCGTCGGCGTGCTGGTCTACGAAATGCTGGCGGGACGCCCGCCGTTCACCGACCAGATGTCGTCCGCGGTGCTCGTCAAACAAGCGACCGCCGCGCCGCCTCCGCTACTCGCCCTGTGTCCCGATGTGCCGCGCTCGCTGGCGCTCGCCGTTCACACACTGCTGGCGAAGAATCCGATTAACCGACCGAAGCGGGCAGCGGATGCACGCGCGTTGTTGGAAACAAGCCTCGCGCCGTCGCGAATTTCCGCCGAAGCACTCCGGCCCGCGCCTTTCACCGCGACCATCGCCGCCCTCGACGCTAATCGTTCAGTTCTGTTTTTCCGAGCTGCCGCTGCGTTCGTGACGACCGTGATGCTCGGCTGGCTGCTGCTTGCGTGGTCGCACGGCGGTTCGTCTACGCAGGGAAGCGCAACGCGTTCGGATGTCTCCACCGTGCGCGCCGCCGTCGTCGGCACCCCTCCACGCCCGACCCCTGTGCCCGCATTGCTTTCGCTCGACGAGGCGTTCCGCATCGCGTCCTCTGCGTCACCACGCGGTAAGGTCAGTGACGCGCGTGTGATGCGCGTCGGCAACGGGCAGGTCATCGCCGCCGTCCTCGATCAGCCGCGGGAGAAGGCCATGTATCTCCACATCGTCGAGCGTCGCGGCAGGGATTTTCGCGTGACGAAGCGCGTGCCGCTCGACGTCGATAATTTCCGCGGCGTGAACTGGACGGCGGATGTCGAAGATATTGACGGCGACGGTTACGACGAAGTGGTGTGCAGTGGCGAAGAGACGAGACCGGGCGATGTGCCGAATCAACGCTTCGTGCTCTACGTCCCGCGCACCCGGCAACTCTACACACTGAGAGTCGCGCCGGAGCGTCGCCCGTCAAACACTGTGCATGCGACGTGGTCGGCGAACGCACTTTATGACGACGCGCGCCGATACCGACATGCCCTCCGCCAACGCGCGTTCGCCACCTCACGGACACTCTGATAAATTCCGCCCCTGCCGCCTCGCCCTGCAACACTGCTCTGCCGTCACAGCCGCAACGATGACCATGTCGCTAATAGTTGCGAACATTTCATCCGACCTCATCCGGATGCTTGAGCTAAGTACCTAAGCAAAAGTTTATCGGTATCAAGAATCAACCAAAGCCCCATCGTTACTGGTTGTTACTTTTGCTTTTTGCCTTTTTACTTTTGCCTTCCTACTTAACCCGCTACGCCGGCGCGTTGATGGCAGAATGCCGGTTGGGAGGCGAGCAACCCAGCGTGCTATGATTTGCCTCCAATGAACCACATCCCGCGACGAGCCGATGCCCGCGAGCGCGCCGCGCTTGAATGCATCCCGCGCGGGCGGCGTCAATAAAATCAACGTCGGTAAAAATCAGCGAAATATCGTTATTTATGAGTAGAACATTCTTTCGGCGCACTCTTTTCGTTGCTGCGCTTGTGCTGTCGATGCTGGCTGCGTCGCTTCCGTCGACAGTCATTTACGCCGCCGCGCCGCAGCGTGCGGGTGCTCCCACTCCGCGCGCGAAAGGCGCTGGTTCGGCGGCGGCAGCGGCGTCAACGGCCCCCGCACTGCAGTTAACTCAACTCGTCAACCGCGTGCTCGCCAATGGCCTCGAAGTGGTTGTGCTCGAAGACCACTCGGTTCCGCTGGTGACGGTCGAGTTGGCCGTCAAGAATGGTTCGTACACCGAACCGCCGGAGTTGAACGGCCTGTCGCACCTCTACGAGCATATGTTCTTCAAGTCGAATCGCGCCATCGCGAACAAGGAAGACTACCTGCGCACCATCGACCAACTGGGCATCATCTACAACGGACAGACGCAGGAAGAGTTGGTCAATTATTACTTCACGACGACGACGCCTAACTTTCCGGTCGCGATGCGCTTTATGCGGGACGCGACGCGCTATCCGTTGTTCGACGAGCGGCAGTTTGAACAGGAGCGTCTGGTGGTGATTGGTGAGTTAGATCGACACGAGTCGAACCCATATGGCTTCCTCGGTCAGGAGATGGACAATCGTCTGTTCTATAAATATCCGAGCCGCAAAAATCCCGGCGGCAACCGGCAGACGGTGACGGCGGCAACGACCGAGATGATGCGTCTGATTCAGCAGCGTTATTACGTCCCAAACAATTCCGCCATCGTCGTCACCGGCGATGTCACCCCGGAACAGGCGTTCGCGCTCGTCGCAGAGTTATTCGGTGATTGGCCGCGCGCCGAAGACCCGTTCGTCAAACACCCTCTGGTCGAGCATCCGCCGCTCGCCAAAAGTGAAGGCGGGATTGTCAAACAGAACGTGCAGAATGTCGTCATTAACATCGGCTGGCACGGCCCGTCGATTGGCAAGGACGACCCCGGCACGTACGCGGCGGACGTGTTTTCGTTTATCGTGCGCCAGCCCAACTCGCGCTTCCAGCGTGCGCTCGTCGACACCGGCCTCGTGACCGCCGTCAACTTCGGCTACCTCACGCAGCGCAACGTCGGTCCGATTAAAATCTTCGCGCAGACGACGCCCGACAAAGCACGCGCCGCTATCCGCGCCATCTACGAGGAAATCGCACATTTCAACGACAAGGATTATTACACCGACGAGCAACTCGAAAGCGCCAAAGCACTGTTAGAGGCCGAGGAGTTGTATTCGCGCGAGAAGCTAAGCGAGTACGTGCATTCGATCAGCTTTTGGTGGGCTTCGACCAGCGTCGAGTATTTCCGCAATTACCACAGCAATTTGCGTCGCACCTCGCGCGCCGACATCAGCCGCTACATCACCACGTACATTCAGGGCAAGCCGCGCGTCGGCCTCGCGCTGATGTCCGAAGAGACTGCGCAACAGACGCAACTCAAACCCGAAGAATTAATCGGCCAGTAAGAAATTTCGAGAGCCGGCTTCCATCCGTCACCCGCCAGGAAGATCGTGGGTGCGAATTAGCCGGGCGGTGAACCACAAGATAATGAGAAACATGATTGAGAATACGCGCCCGGCAGACACGAACGGGACTGTCATTGTCAGCGCAACTCCAAAACGTATCGGACAGCGCCCGCGCCGTTCGTGGTCAGTTAGCTCCGTGTTGTCACTCGTGTTGGCGCTGTCGAGCGTGGTCACTATCACTACGACTACCTTCGCCATCAACACTGTCGCCGGTCAGACACCAAGTCAGACACCAGGCGGGCCGAAAGTGGTTGCGCCGCCGGCGAATGGAGCGACGAAAACAGCCGCGACTGCTGTGACGGGAGCGGGTGTCGCATCGGCGGAGTCAGCCGCCGCGCTCGTCACCGAGTTTGAAGTCAACGGACTGAAGGTGCTGGTCAAGCGTCGGGCGGGCAGCCAGACCATCGTTGCCGGACTATTCTTGCGCGGTGGTTCGCGCAACATCACCGTCGAGAATGCCGGGATCGAAGCACTGATGCTTGACACCGCGACCGAAGCCAGCGCGAAATATCCACGCGAGCGGATGCGCACAGAGCTGTCGCGGATCGGGACGAGTATCAGTTACGGCATCAACTACGATTACTCGGCGCTGACGCTCGGCACGACCCGCGTTAACTTCGACCGCTCGTGGGACATCTTCACCGACGTGGCGCTCCGTCCGGCGTTCACTAAAGATGATGTCGAGCGCGTCCGCAACCGCCTCGTCGTCTCGCTCGGCGACGACAAGGATGTGCCAGACTCTTATCTACAGGTGTTACAGTCGCAGGTTGCTTACGCCGGACACCCGTATCTCAACAACCCGCAGGGCACCGCCGCAGCGGTCGGTCGCTTGACGCCGGAGGATTTGCGCCGCTATCACCAACAGATGATGCAGACCTCGCGCCTGCTGCTGGTCGTCGTGGGCGACCTCGACGCACAACAGGTACGACAGCGCATCGCTCAGACTTTCGGCAAGCTGCCGCGCGGTGACTATCGCCCGCAGCCGCTGCCGCCGCTCGCGTTCAATAACCCATCGGTTGAAGTGACGCCGCGTGGTCTGCCGACTAATTATATTCAGGGTGTTTTCTCCGCGCCGGCGCTGACTTCTCCCGACATTCATCCGATGCGGATTGCCTCGACCATCTTGCAGGGCCGCGTGCTGACCGAAGTCCGATACCGGCGGAATCTGTCTTACGCGCCGAACGCATTTCTCGAAAGCCAGGGCGCAAACATCGGCGGTATCTACGTGACGGCGGTCGACGCCAATCAGTCAATCCGTGTGATGCTCGCCGAAATTGCGCACCTTCAGAACGATCCGGTCGACAAGCAGGACATTACCTCGACCGTCCAGCACTATCTGACCAAGTATTACCTCGGCCAGGAGACCAACGCAGCGCAGGCCGGAGAACTGGCGATGTACGAATTGATCGGTGGCGGCTGGCGCAATTCGCTCGACTTCATCGAACGACTCCGCGCCGTGACGCCGGAGGAAGTGCAGCGCGTTGCGCGCACATACATGCGCAACATCCGCTTCGTCGTGATTGGCGACCCGGCGCGCGTCGATAAGAACGTCTTCCTCAGCCAGACGCTCGAAGACCGAACGCTCAAGTTCGATTGAGCGTGATTGAGTGAAATGTGAATCAGGGGTTGAACACTAACAGAAAGCAAGCCACAGTTAGTTTACCGAAACAATGAATCATCAAGCCTTTGGTTGAACGAACAGTGCCGGCGCTTTGGATGTCAGTTTTGTCAATCAACCAATTGAAGAAACTTTCAATCGGCTGACGCCGCCGACTCACCAGACGATGGGCGTGCCAGTCCTTGGGCTCTCCTTATGCGTCTTCGTTGCCCT